>NZ_JANGBZ010000034.1:0-31162 GCF_024462915.1 Clostridium sp. DFI.5.61 | reverse complement strand
AAAAGACACGGCTGGCTGCCGTGCCTTCAACCGTAAATACATTGTAATAGGAGGTTTACTTTTTTTCATCACGTTTCTCTTTCATTTCCAGATTTGATCTGGGAGTGAAGAGCAATGCTGGCCGACTGCATCAGACTTGCACAGACAAATAACGAAGCGTTGGAGGCGCTGCTCCAAAAATTCGCCCCCTTAATCAAAAAATGTGGTCGTCAACTTCATATCGAAGATGGTAATGAGGAAATGATACTGGCATTTATAGAACTGGTTAAAGATTTTTCTCCGTCTAATTTGCGAAATATAGACGATGGTACCGTAGTTCAGTATATAAAACAGTCAATGTATCATTATTGTTTCAGAATATATAAAAAGTATCACCATGTAGAGACCGTAATTGGCTGGGATGAGATCAGCCCCAAAGAAGAGGCAGAGTATTTGGCGACCCAAGATAAGATACAACTTAATGATGGGCTATTAACTGAACTCCAGATTGATGTACTGACAAAAAGAGAAAGAGAAATTATAACACTAATGTTTGAGAATTCTCTGACCGCAGCGGAAATTGCACGTCGATGGGGATGTAGCAGGCAGTCAGTAAATCAGGGAAAGATTGTTGCTCTTAAAAAACTAAGGAAGACTTTTTCAACACCTATCTCCACAAAAACACTTCATAATATAGAAAGAGCGAAACGGTAAATCAACGGGTCAAATATTTCCGTTTCAGAATAGCAGCGGCTTTCCTTTTTGCCCTGGTAACAGCCATACGCACACTATCAGGTTGTATTCCAAGATCTTCAGATAGACTTGAGTAAGACTTTCCCTCAACAAAACGGCTAGTTAATAAATAGCGGTCTTTCTCATCCAGCTCGTTAAAGACAGTAGTAAAGCAATTGATATCTTCATCCCTTAAAAAAAGTAATTCAGGATTTTCTTTGCTGCTTTGAGAAAGCTCATATTCATTTTCTAGACCAGAAAGAGGAGTAATTGCATCCAAGTTTCTCTTGCGGAGATATGTGTATGTCGTATTGGTGGAGGCCGTTTTAATATAGTTTACCAATTTGGGCTGAGGAAGATGCTTAATAGTATCTAAATTTTGGATTAGTTTCTCTGTTGTGCTCTGAAGAATATCTTCAGTAATCCAAGGGTCTTCGGTAATGAGATGAATTGTATGGTACATGAGTCGGTGGTAAGAGGAGTAGAGATTTTCCATAAAGGTTCGGTCATCTTCGTCCTCAATAACGAGGATAGCAACTGGGACAAAAAACATTGGACTTACTTACCTTCCCCCGTTCCGTACTGATCCACCATGGCTCGAAATGCCATATCGGAAATTACCAATAGAATCGCCCGTTGACGGTCAGGAGGAAGTTGGAACAGACTGTGAATTACATCTGAAACAGGGGTCCCATCTGTGAGAGCCTTTTGCAACACGTCAATCGGAAGATTAGATGATATTCTTCCCAAGAGATAATCTGTTGAGACACCAAAATAATCAGCAAGTAATACTAGCTTCTCCAAATCGGGGAGATGGAAGCCGTGCTCATAGTTGGAGATAGTTCCTGAAGTCACAGAAATAACCTTGCCAAGTTCGCTTTGTGTCAAACCACGATCCTGGCGCAGTTCTGCCAGCAGGTCACCAAATTGCGCCACTCCTCTTTCCTCCCCAATATCAAGTAATTACTATTATATATTTTCTAAAATAAATGAGAGTGATATTTTAGAAAACGAATTGAAAATGGAGTAAAATAGTATATAATTTTAGAATAACTAATAAAAATGCCAGAGCAGAAGACAACAATAAAATTGCCATTGTTGCGTTTGCCAAAAGCAGGTGTCTTTTTATATAAAAAGGAAAGACATTATATAGGAGTTATTCTAATGAAAACAAAGATAGAAAAAGATTTAGGAATGTGTGACCAAAAAGAACGAGAGTTTATGGAAGAGCTTTATCGCAAATATGAACGCCTTATGTATGCAACAGTTAGGCGGTATATCTCTGACAGTATGGAACAGGAGGAGATAGTACAGGAGAGCCTTAAAAAGCTGATTGAAAAAAGGAGGGTTTTGTGTAACTTAGATTGTGCTGCGCAGGCTGGATATATTGTGGTTGCAATAAGAAATACATCGTTTTCATATTTGAGAAAGCGTAACAGAGAAAGAAGTAAAATAATAAGTCTGGAGACGTTGAATGAAGAAGGAATGCGTCATATAATATTGGCGGAAGAGGAACAGTTATTCTATGAAGAGGAGATTGAAAAATTAAAAGAAGGCTTGAAACACTTGGGACCAGAAGATCGAGCACTTTTAGAAGGAAAGTATTTGTTAAAATATGGGGATAAGGAGTTGGCACGGGATTTTGGTTGCCAGCCGAACAGTATCAGAATGAAATTGACCAGAGCTAGAAGAAAGCTCATGGTAATTATGAAGAGGAGCAAGAAGGATGACAAAACGTGAACAGTTGATAGAGCAATATGAAGATGCTCTGTTTGCCCTGTTGATGGATTCCGTGGCGGAAGAAGAAGGGAAAAAGGCTATTGAACTTAATGAACGATTGAAAGCAGATCCAGAAGCGGAGGTTCCGGCAGAGGTGCGGCGGCGATGCGAAAAGCTGATACGTCAAGAATTTAATCGAAAGAAAGCAAGAAACCTCGGCCGGATGACATGGAAAATGGTGCAGCGGATATCTGTGGCCGTTATGCTGTTACTTGTTCTTCTAACGACTGCAATGGCGGCATCAGAACAACTCCGTTTGAGCATACTGAATGTGGTAATTAGAACATGTGAACAGTACACAGAGTTTACCTTCGAAAAAGAGGGGAACAAGGATATAGAGCAGGTCCCACAGAGTGCTTCAACAAATCAAGATGCGAATATGACATATTACTACGATTTAGGATTTGAATGGATTCCAGAAGGCTATGAGGTTGGAGATAATGGATGGGCAGATGGGAAAAAGAATCGGCTAGTTTGTATTTATGATCAAGAGGGACATCGTATAGATGTTAATGTGGTCCAATATTCAGAAAAGACAATCCATAAGTTTGATTCAGAAGAATCTAGGAAGAGTAATGTGGAGATTCAAGGATATTCAGCAACTCTTTATGAGAAAGATTTAGATAGTGTATATAGTCAAACTTTGGTCTGGCTTGATGAAGAAAATCACTATATTATCCAAATCACATCAACAGGAGAGGCGAAAAATGCTCTCACATCAGATCAGCTGGTAATGCTGGCCGAGGGCCTTCGTTGGTAAATATAAAAATTTTTGGTTGCGTTTTTCCAAATGTTGAGTCTTATATTATGAGCAGAGCTCAAATAAGACTTGAAAGGAATGACGACTAAATGAAAAAGCAAAACAGTTTGAGGAGAATTTTTACCGGGCCATTGGTAGTATGTATGCTGGCAATGATGCTACTACCAGCGGCAGCTAGATTTGTAGCCATTCGATCGGTAACTGTGGACCTATCTATTAACAGTAGCGGCTATGCCTCCTGTGATGGAACATGCACGGTAGCATCTGGGTATGAAGCTGAGGCAACACTGGAGCTGCAACAAAAAGATGGATCTACATGGAAAACGATTAAGGAGTGGAGTGACAGCGGCGATGTGATTAGATTCAACAAGGCGCAATTTGTTGCCCGTGGATACGATTATCGCCTGAAACTTACCACAGAAGTTTATGACGCCAACGGGAAATTCGTAGAAGATGACGTCACATATTCCGGTGTGGAGAGTCATTAAGTAATATGACAAAGGGGCCTGAAGACCAAAGTTGGTTTTCAGGCCCCAGCAGTAAATAAAGGAACCATAGACATATAAACAGTTTTCTTCCAAATTTACGACCAGATGGGAGAACAGTATTTGACTTAAAGAAATAAAATGTAAGTTACGATGCCATAAGGGTAAATTACTTTCTGACATCTTACAAGCGGCCGACTTTGTACCAGATTACAAAGTCGGTCGCTTGTTTCATAAGTGGCTCAGGCATAGAAGCAGGGCACCACCGCCTCCGATCTGTTTTCAAAAACAGATCGGAGGTAGAAAAAATTGTGGAATTATCGCAAAAATGATTATGCAGCGAACAAATACAGCCCTAATATTGTGTATCGCTTTAATGATGAAATTATAGAGATTTCTCTGGAGGATTATTTAGAGGAGAATCCAGATAGAACGGAGCAGGACTTTTTGAAATTAAAAGCTCTGTCTGATGAGATTTATTATGAGCAGGACAGAGCAGAGAACACCCAGACCCGTAAAAATATATCTATCCAGGGAATGGAGGAGATGAATTGTTGTGCTACCCGCTCACTAGAGGACGAATGGGAAGAATTTGAGGTAGAGCGTCAAAACTATCGCTATGCTAAATTAGCCCTGGGACAATTGTTTACTACAAATATACTTACGGAAACCCAGAAACGGCGATTTCGACTCAATATATTTTATGGACTATCCAGTCGGGAAATTGGTCGAATCGAGGGGGCTAGTCATCAAGCGGTGGCAAAATCGTTAAAAATTGCTGTTGAAAAATTAAGAGTTATATTTGCGGAACAGGGTTGACACCCTATTAGTTTCATGACGATAGGTGAAGGGAGTTCTTCCGAACTTACTTTTCCTGCTCCTTGACAACCACATATCCATTCATCGGTAACTTCCCCTTTGCCAGTGCGATGAGCAAAAGCCGATTCAGAAGCCGCGCCATGAGGTATGGTATGGATGAGTAGTTTCTACTGATTTTTTCTGTCATCCTGTCCGTATGAGCGAGAAACGGTGGTCTGTAAAAAACGGGTGGCTCCCGGTGCGGCCATGATCGGCAAAGGATACAATGGTACTCCTGCCCAGCCACAGCCCTGCTTGACCGCAGGATCATGCAATGGGGGCAGCTCGGAGAGATCCTCGGAGGGGTGAGATTCCCGTGGGCCGGTTCGCTGCTGGCCACCGATGACTTCCCGTGTGTGGGGTGTCTGGGACAAATAGCACACTAAAAAGAAAACAGATTGGAAAATTGCGTCGGAAACAGGGTGGGCTTTTAGGGGCCCACCCTGTTTCCAGCTTACTTATATTCAGGAGGTCATGACTATGCGGAGGAAGGCAATCCGGCGTGGCACCTTGTTCTACGCTGATTTGGACCCAGTAGTTGGCTCGGAACAGGGAGGTACACGCCCTGTCCTTGTGCTTCAAAACAATGTAGGTAATTCCTTCAGCCCAACAGTGGTAACAGCGGCTATCACCAGTCGAAGGGACAAGACTAACCTTCCTACTCATGTTTCGCTTGAGAATGTTCCGGGCCTCGCTCCCACATCCCTGTTACTGCTAGAACAGATACGGACGGTTGACCGCAGGAGGCTCAGAGGTTACATTGGGCATATCAGCAGGGAGAAAATGAAGGAAATTGATAAGGCGATTTCTGTCAGCCTTGGCATAAAAACCACTAAGGAAAGGAATACGCACCGTGAATGAAAATGGCCATATGATGCTGTCCCCGAAAGATGCTTACCGCCTCATGTTGAAAGATTACCCTGATGTGATGGATATTGGAGAAATGTGTAAAGTGTTGGGGATCAGCAAAAAGACCGGCTATAAGCTGTTGAAAGATAGGAAAATCGAGTCCTTAAAAATTGGGCGCGCCTATCGAATCCCTAAAGCTCATATCCTTGGCTATTTAAAAGTCTCCTACTCCGTTATAATGGAATGAGGAGTTTTCGCCTCCTACGGTCAGAAAAATAGACGCAGAAAATTAACAATTTAGATCCCGGTTTACCTGGAGTTTTGTTCTATCCAATGATACAATATAGGTGTCATTGGTAGGTGAACTCAATGCCGCAAAAGGAGGATCAACAAATATGCCAGCGGTACACCTGCAAGAAAACACGAAGTTGATTTCCGGCCATGTGGCCGAGAAAAAAGGCTATCTCTACTGGGTCCTAAATATCACTGAAAATGGAAAAAGGAAACCCAAGTGGATTCCGACACATAGGAAAGCTAGGGGAAATAAAACCTGGGCAAATAATATGCTTCCTGCTGTTCGGAAAGAGTGGACAGAGAAACTGCTGCGAGAAAGCACAATCACGGATAACTTCAGTCTATTGGCATCAAAGGAAAATCAAGTAATGGCAGAAGTGTCGTTTGTAGATTTCCTGTACCAATGGTTAGAGCATAAGTATAGGACAGCTACTGGGCGAGCCATAGATGCAAAGCCCATTGAACTTTCCACCTACGCTGGTTACGAACAGCAGCTCAACAATCCTATCGCTCCGTATTTCCGTGAGCATCCTATATCACTTTCTGCTCTGACCAAAGAAGATATCCTTGCCTTTTATGAGAAGGAATTGGAGCGGGTTAAGCCGTCTACTGTCAAGCACTACCATGCTCTAATTCATGGGGCGCTGAACTATGCGGTGGACAAAAAGCTAATCCCCAATAATCCTGCCGACCGAATCATCATTTCCAAGCCTGAAGCCTTCAAAGGGGACTACTACCTGGATTCCGAAGTCCTACGCCTGTTTGAGATTATCAAGGGGCACAAGATTGAGCTAGTGATTCTTCTAACTGCATTTTATGGGTTGCGCCGCAGTGAGGTCATTGGACTGAAATGGAACGCTTTTGACTTCAAGCACGACTGCGTTTCCATCCGGCACACGGTCACGATTTGCAATGTTAAAGGAGAACGTCTTACGATCAAGAAGGACAAGGCCAAAAATAAGTCCAGCCTACGGACTTATCCTCTGATTCCTTTTTTAAAGGAGCGGTTGTTGGAGGCAAGAGAACAACAGGAAGAAAACCGCAAGCTCTGCGGCCGCGCTTACAACAAAGAAAACTTGGGTTATGTCTGCGTCGATGTAATCGGCAATCTGATTAAGCCTAATTATGTGTCTTCGACTTTTGGGAAATTGCTTGAGAAACATAATATGAGGCATATTCGTTTCCATGATCTCCGCCATACCTGTGCCTCTCTCCTGCTTGCAAACGGAGTACCAATGGAACAGGTAAAGGAATGGTTGGGTCACAGTGAAATTTCAACGACGGTGGATATTTATGGGCATCTCCAATATGCAACAAAAAAGCAATCCGCCGCGGCCATTGAGCAGGATATTGTGACCCCCATGGTGCAAAATTTGTCGGCGGATGCACCATAAAAGAAATGAGGTCTACCAGCTTTTTGCTGACAGACCTCATGGCGGAGATGGAGAGATTCGAACTCTCGCGCCGGTTTTGAGCCGACCTACCGCATTTCGAGTGCGGACCCTTCAACCGCTTGGGTACATCTCCAAATTTGTGTTATATCCCCAGTCCCGACCTACCGACCAATTCAGCCGGTGGAAATCGGGAAGAACAACAGGATAGAACAAGCAACATTATTCAATTTGAATTCGGCAGGAACCCGCATGGTTCCAAGGGTTTCAGCCGTTTGGCACTCCGCATAGAAACCGGATTTCGAATCCGGACCCTTCAACCACTTGGGTACACCTCCACAGAACACAGACCGGTCCCGGTCTGTCACCCAGACGAAAGAAGCCGCAGGCCGACGGAGGGGCCTCTGTTTCAGATACACGCCAAACGATCCGGGCGGAAGATTCGCTTATTAAAGATACCAAAAAAGCAGAGAGAAATCAAGAGGGGAGGGGAAAGAAATAAAAATTGTTCCTTCTCAGCCTCCGTGGGATTGACACGATGTGGGAAAATAAGGTATGCTAAAACAACAGAACAAACTAGAAACGAGGGACAGGAGGGGCTGCGGATGGAGATGCAGGATATGCTGGCCGACCGGCTCAAGCAGAAGCGGGCGCTCTCTCACGCATCCCTGGAGGAATATTCGAAGGAACTGGGGATCAGCAAGAGCGCGCTGCAAAAATACGAGGCCGGGACCGGAAATCCTACCCTAGCCACGGTGCAGACCATAGCGGACCACCTTCACGAGAGCCCGGCCCAGCTACTGGGGATGTACAGCGAAGAAGAGATGGAGGCTGCGGGCCTGATGTTCCGGACCCTGGAATGGTCCATGGGGCTTTCGGAGGGGAGCCGCAGGGAGCTGGCGGTGCTGTTCCGGGAACTGAGCCGTTTCCTGAGCGGCGAGCTGGGAGGGGCTCCCGGGCCCCCAAAAGAGCGGAAGGAAGAGCGATGACCTCTGGGTGACGCTCCCCTGCCACGGCAGGACCTGAACGGAAACCGAGAAAATTGGTGAACTGCTATCCCTCAATTTTTACCAGGTCATAGCTGGATTTACTGCCGTCACCTCGACTGGAGGAGCTGCGGCACGATACAGTAGGCAGGTCCATCATAGATGAGAGGGGGGCTGCTTCGCGGCCCCCCTTGATGATTTCAACGTCAGGCCTGGTCATACCATCAATGGAGCGATTTTGACAGTTTCAAGGAGTTTTGAATCAATGGTAAGAGTGCTTTTGTCTGCCACGGCAGTATCTTGAAAAGTCCCGAAAAAGCCTGATGTACCAATGATTATGCGGCTCGAAAAGGTGCTTACTACACCACGACTACACCATTTTTAAAAGAGCCTTGGATGACACTAAAATTTAGCAACCGTGAAACAGATGGCGTGACAATTTAAAAACCAAGCAATGCAATTAGGTTTGGTACATTTAAAAATGAAACCGGTTCCATCTTTGAGAAAACTCAGACGGAGCCGGTTTTGTATTTTTTTTGACTGTTTCCTGTAATTATGAACCCGTCAAGTTCGTACCTGACTCCTCATTCGCAATATTAGGTAAACGTGTTCTCCATTCTTTGAGCCATTTTAGAGTTTTTTCGGCTCCAGGATGGAGCTGGGCATATTTAGCAAGCAGGAACAGCTGCCACTTTGCTCGTATATAAGCGTAATGCCACTTATCGTATGCATAGTTTTTCAGTTCCGGCTCCGCTGCCCGTTCAAAGGTTCTCCAATCCACAAGTTTCCCTAATATCTGTTTTTCTACCTCACCCCCGTATAACTGCTCGGCGCTGGTCAGATACAGATCAACGGCCGTTTTCAGATTTCTTTCATATTTGGAATCAATTAAGTACTTTTGAATACCCTCCACGGCTTTTTGAAGCACAGCGTCCCGGATGGTTGAGTCTTCAATATATCGGGAAAGATCCAGTTGTAAACTGCACTGTGAGCATTGTTCATTGTCGTACAACCAAAACAACGCCGTGTTCCGTTCTTGCTCCGAACAGTGCAAAAGATCGACTGCCAGGAGCGATAACAATTGTTGGTATAACTGCTCCCATTGCTCCCTCGCATCGGAGTCCAAGGTATGTTTCGTACGTGTAAAGAAAGTAATTTGACTTAAAAAATAGGCGGTCTGTAACGATCTTTTTTGCGGAGTTAGTTGCGCCAAAGTGTCCAAAACCTGCTTGTTGGACAGTTTTCCATCTCTGAATAGGGAAAACATCCATTGCGCACACAAGAGTTGGGTATACAATAGTTTTGACTTCGAAGCAGACAGGAAAAGCCGTTCTGACCAGGGATAAAACGACATGCGAGCCGCCAAAATATCGAACATCAGCGGTGATCTACTGTTATCCAATAGCAAAAGGAACGCCGCAGGATCCAACTTTAACATTAGGCGATAGCTTCCATGAAACCACCCGTTTTCCCGATACCAAATATGTCCTGCCTGATCGAATAGAATATCAAAACCTGCTCTGCTTACTGTTGCCCGATCATGAAGCAAGGCCCATAACGTGTATTCCGGCGCGTTGATGCCTCTTTGGTCATGCACCATACGCCGCTCTTTTTCTTCGGCAAAATCAGAAAACCACATTAGAAACTCATCTGCAGCTCCATCTATATTTTTTAAGGTTTCTGCAACATCTTCAATTGACCATCGAAACACATTCGAGCATAGCTCTCCCAAGACTCGGCAAACGCCCTCTTTATCCTGTCCCCAATGACTCCATACTTCCGTAACCGCTACAGACAGGTTCTCCTTTGGAATCGTGTTTCTGCCATTCTCACAATATTCCGTCCCCAGCCACTCTTTCAAAGGTGATGGAGATAACTTCTTTTTATCTTGGGCCGTCGGTTTCACTGTAGAATCATACAGAACATCACAAATAATGCGCTCTTTTGGCGGTTTCTTTTCTTGGAGCTTGGCATCAAACATCTGAGTCAAATATTCGCATACTTCCAGAGCTACCTCATGCTCCAGCGGTGCAATGACAAAGGGGTAGTTCTGTCCCATCTTGTTCAAAGAATTGCTCAACAGAAATCCGTCAATATGTTGGTCATTATGGAACCGCAGCAAATACCGATCATGAAACACCGGTTTGTTCCCTCGCCTCAAATTGCGCACTGACAGCCGGCCATGGAGCAATTTTGCATTGCTAAACAGGATTTTTTCATACTCTTTGCAAATATCGGATGCTTTCCCTGTATCCGGGTCAGTCAGCCCAAGGCAGGTAATAATGTCAAGCTGCAGATTCGTGCGTGGTATTCTAGTCAATAATTTTTCTGCAGCTGAGACTGAAAAATATGGATCTGCAAGAATGACTCTGTCCACAGTACTATCCGCCAGATACTTACGTATTTTTAGAAAACTATCAATTTCTCCATCTTTTCCTGTATTCGGAATAAACGCTCCCAAACAACGTGTTTTCCGATAATCGGTTAAAAGCCTCCTTCCTGTTTCCAATGAGGTGTCAATTTCTGTGTGAAAGCTGCTTTTAACTGAAACCGTACGATCGGTTGTAACCCGATCAACTTTTTCTATTTTTTCTTCGATCTCTCTTTTTCGGTTGGAAGCTGACTGAAGTAATTTCTTTGTCCAAGCATCTCTGACATGATACGAAGACGAGTCAAAATTCATCTCCAGATTTACTCCAAGCATCATTGATAAATCACGGGCGAAAAGCAACTCTCCGGTTTCACCATCCCATATCTGTACTACTACCCTGCTCATAGATTCCTTGGCCGTGAACTCCACAGAACTCTCCTCCGCAGGCAGCAGTTTTGTCTGATTGATCAGCCACCGCTTACGATGTTCTGCAGCGCAATTTACCACCAATTCTCGGGAAAACACCTCTGTTTTTTGAATCGTTACTTTCTTTAATTCCAACTCCTTATGTGTCAAGATCTTAAAACCTGTGCCCAATGGAGCTGACTGATAGTGTTCAAAGTTTCCGAAGCGATGCCCCTGCGAAGAAAAATCAATGCCGCATTCCTCTTGGCACCACTGTATTAAGTCCTGGACATTTCGGTACAGTTCCTTACCATCTGTCCCAAATGAATGGAGGATTTCCTGAAATAGTGCTTCCTTTTGCACATTCCACAATTCCTTCAGATATGCGTATTCCACAACCGGACCATGCTGCCTTGAATGCGTATCATTGACCAGTACCATGGGCCTGATAACTAATTGGGGAGATTTCATCGTTATCTTCGCCATAGACAGAGTGCTTTCCTGTGTGAGGCTTTTCTCAAAGATTTCCGCTTCATGAAAAGGTAAAATGGCTGTAAGGACACTTTGGTGTTTTTTTGATATCTCTCTCTGCTTCCATGTCAAAAAAGGCTGGTTTGTTGGGGAACTGAATCCGTAAAGAAGAACTTCCCCCCCAGCAGTAGAAAACAAAAGTAATTTAATAAAGCGATTTTCTCCTTGCATTTTTTCATCTCCGTTCTCTTTCGGATAGCCATGTACAATACTTTCTTTCTACGACATTATAACATATTACTACATCCTCCCTTCCAGAAACGAAATTCACCATTTTTTGAGAGCCTTGCTATGACAATCCCAATATGGCAGATTTAAGAGAAGAGGAAATATCTTTCTAATGTAAAATGTTCCCGCTGGCGCTAACAGACAAAAAGATGCCGGGGCAGCCTTGGAAAAGGTTGCCCCGGTATCTTTTCACATATTTTGTGCTTTATAGTTTTCGCCCCATGTCCACATGGCGTCCAGAATGGGCTTCAGACTTTTTCCCAAGGCTGTCAGGCTGTACTCCACCCGCGGCGGAACTTCGGCATATACTTTGCGGCTAACCAGCCCTTTTTCTTCCATATCCCGCAGCTGGGCGGTGAGAACTTTCTGGGAAACGCTGCCGATGGACTTTTTGAGTTCTCCGAACCGCTTTGTTCCCGGCATGAGGTCGCGCAGGATCAGGACTTTCCATTTATCACCAATCAGCATAAGCGTTGTTTCTACCGGACAGGCAGGTAATTCTTTCACTTGCTGCATAGTAGCACTCCTTTCCAATAGTTTCTTTTTGGTAACTATAGCACAATAAAGTGCTTACTTTACAATAGATACTTACGGAATTATTATAATTTTGCAAGATAAAAATTGCAATCCCCAAAACCCAAATTCCAATCAGGAGGTATTTATGATGAATGACGTCGTAAAGTTTTTGCAGGAAAATCCCGTTCAGTATCTGGCCACGGTTGGCCGTGATGGTAAGGCCAAGTGCCGCCCCTTCATGTTTTCCGGCGAGATGGATGGCAAGCTATGGTTTTGCACCAACAACCAGAAGGACGTCTACAAGGATATGCAGGCCAACCCTAACATCGAGATTTCTGTTTCCAGCCCGGCTTATGCGTGGATTCGTCTGAACGGCGAGGCCGTTTTCGAGAATAATATGGCCGCCAAGGAGATGTGCATCCGGAACCCCATCGTCAAGGGGCAGTACGGCGAGGCCACCAACCCCATCTTTGAAGTGTTTTATTTGAAAGATGTCCATGCAGTAATCGCTGACTTTTCCGGCAATCCGCCCAAGGAGTACGACCTGTAAGTATCGTGCACACGGTTCCCCCCGGATAAATCTAGGGGAACCTCTTGATTTTGAGAGGCTTCTTATGCAGACAAAAGAGTATCTGGAATACATTGTGGATCATATCCACTCTACCGTTTTTGCCACCGTGGACAGCCAAGGGCGGCCCGTCACCTGTGCCATCGACCTCATGGACTATGATGAAAACAGCCTCTACTTTCTGACAGCAAAGGGCAAGAACTTTTATGACCGGCTAAAAGCTAACGAAAATATTGCCTTCACCGCCATGAAGGGAGAAGATACCCTTTCCTGCGTGGCGGTGTCCGTACAGGGCAAGGCAAAGGAGATCGGGCCGGACAGGCTGCCCGACTTGTTCCGTAAAAATCCCTATATGGAGAAGATTTATCCTGATGTGCGCTCCCACAGCGCGCTCACAGTATTCAAAATTTACGAGGGAACCGGAGAATGGTTTGACCTCTCCAAACTTCCTATTGAACGGGCCAGCTTCTTTTTCGGTGGAGCACAGGCAAAAGAAACCGGCTATTTTGTGACGGACAAATGTATTGGCTGCAAGCTGTGTTATTCCAAATGTCCGCAGAAGTGTATCGACATTTCAAGAAAGCCTGTGGTTATTCGGCAAGAACACTGTCTGCATTGCGGAAATTGCTTTGAAATATGCCCTGCAAGGGCGATTGAACGGAGATAAGATGATGACGCAGGACGAGCGATTGATTTTTCTGCTCCGCGATCTGCTGGCAGAACGAAAAGAATATGAAGATATCCCGGTGCCGGATTCTCTCTCGGAAAAGCGGCGGCTTTTGCGCAGCCTGATGAATGTGCGTCCGCCCGTCCCGGTCCGTGAGGATTTCTTGCGGGTGCAGGACGCTTACCTTGTGGATCGTCTCGCGGAGCGGGGCGTGACAAGGCTGAAAGACCTGACGCCGGTGCGTCCCGGCTTATATCTCTGGCAGGGAGATATCACTACGCTGGCGGTGGATGCCATCGTCAACGCGGCCAACAGCCAGATGCTGGGCTGCTTCGTTCCTTGTCACGGCTGCATCGACAACGCTATCCACACCTATGCAGGGGTGCAGCTCCGCTTGGAGTGTGCCCGCCTCATGACCGGACAGGAGGAAGAACCTACCGGCAACGCAAAAATCACAAAAGCTTACAACCTGCCCTGCCGCTATATACTGCATACCGTCGGTCCGATAATTAGTGAAGCCGTCACACAGGCAGACCGGGAACTGCTGGCCAGCTGCTACCGCACCTGTTTGGAGCTGGCGGCGGAAACTGGGCTTGGCAGCATAGCTTTCTGCTGTATCTCTACCGGTGAATTCCATTTTCCCAATGAACTGGCCGCAGAAATAGCCATACAAACGGTGGGAGAATGGCAACGGCAAACCCCAGACAAAATCAAGGTGATCTTCAATGTTTTCAAGAACAGAGACTATGAAATCTACAAGCGCTTGCTGCGATAATATCGCACGGCTCAAACAGGAATTGGACACGGCGGATGCGGTGGTGATCGGGGCCGGTTCCGGGCTTTCCACTTCCGCGGGGTTTACCTATACCGGCGAACGCTTTCAGAAATATTTCGGGGACTTTATTGCGAAGTATGGCTTCCGCGATATGTATTCAGGCGGCTTCTATCCCTTTGACAGCCTGGAAGAACATTGGGCGTATTGGAGCAGGTATATCTATATCAATCGCTATTTGGACGCCCCGAAGCCAGTTTATCAGGAGCTTTTGAAACTGGTGCAAGGAAAGGACTATTTTGTGCTGACCACCAATGTGGATCATTGTTTCCAGAAGGCAGGATTTGACAAGACGCGGTTGTTCTATACCCAGGGCGACTACGGCCTGTGGCAGTGTTCCAGGCCCTGCCACCAAAAGACCTATGATAACGAAACCATTGTCAAAAAGATGGTGGCCGAACAAAAGGATCGAAAAATCCCCAGCGAACTGATACCCTGCTGTCCAGTCTGCGGCGCACCCATGTCCATGAATCTGCGGGCGGATGATACCTTTGTGGAGGATGAAGGCTGGCACACCGCCGCCCGGCGGTATGAGGACTTTCTCCACCGCCATGAGGGACAGCATATTCTCTTTCTGGAATTGGGCGTAGGCGGCAATACACCGGTCATCATCAAATATCCGTTTTGGAGAATGACCTATCAAAACGCCAAGGCAACTTACGCATGTATCAATTTGATGGAGGCATACTGCCCGAAAGAAATTCAAAAGCAAGCAATTTGCATCGGTGGAGACATAAAAAATATTTTACACCAATTATTTCCACACAGGAAATAGCAAAGCCAGCCGAGCCAGTCAACGGTCAAGATGAACGGGCTACACCCGCCGTTGACAGCCCCGCCCGCCTTGCTAGTAGGAAATCAAGGGGCGACAGCAAGGGGTGCTGCCGCCCCGCACTATTATTCAGAGAGGGGGGAATTTCAATGACCGAGATTGAATCCTATCAAGAGTACATCCGGCTCAGGCACAACGCCTTTTGTAAAACCGTCATTCGGTATGCCGCCATTGGGAAAATCATACGGCTGCGGCAGAAATAGAAACGGGAAATTTCCCTTGACTATCTGACAAATGTGAAGTTTGTCCAATTTGCCGAGCTGGAGCTGGATGAAGAACACCCCTTTACCGTCTGCGGCCAAACCATCCTATTGAGCAACGCCGCCCTTGCCGACGCGATCTCTGCTTTGCCGGAGCAGACACAGGAAGAAATCCTGCGCTATTACTTTCTGCGCCAGCCGCAGCGCGTGATCGGCGCGTGTATTGGCCGGTCATGCAGCACAGCGGGGCGGCATATCCAGACTGCCTTGCAGAAACTGCGGGAGAAAATGGAGAGGTGCCGCCATGAGTAAACTTCTCCCCTATGAAACCATTGTCAAAGCCTGTGAGGGCGACCCGGAAGCCGTGAACGCCGTTCTGCTCCACTACGCCGGATATATCCGCTATTTCTCCAAGGTGAACGGACAGGTCAATGCCGAGGTTGAGGACTATGTGAAACAACGGTTAATTGACTGTCAATTCAAGTTCCGGCTTGACGAACCGCCGGACAAGCCATAAAAACTGAATACCAGCCGCCACCAGCGCGGCCAGCGAAAGCAGTAAGTCTTGAAAAAGATTTACTGCTTTTTTGTTGTCTGGCTCCGCTTCCAGCCATTTTGACCCCTGCCGGTTGTAGTAGTAAGTGAGGGGGGAATTTTTCTGCCCTGGTGTTTGGCATTTGGAGCATTTACCCGTAGTAGAGAGCAAAGAGAAAGGCTTTCTCCAGCACCGGGTAGAAACCACTGCGCCCGGTGTCATTTTAGCGAAAGCGGGCAGGAATACCCTTTGCAGGATTAGTAGTAGCAGAAAAGGAGAAATAGATTGCAAAAGCGGCTCCCGATGAACGAGTAGTAGGCAAAGGGAAATTTGAAAAAAGCATTTATATAAGCCGGGAAAAAGTGGCGAACGGAAGTGAGGGGAAGTTTGCAGTCACGGAGAGCAAGTTTCTACCACGGTGCCAAAATCCGCAATTCTGCGGTTTTGCCCCTCGCGGGAAACTTGTTGGGGAGTGCCTTCCCCAAACCCTGCTTATCGTCCTCGCGGACTGCATATCATTTACTTCCGCGCCAGCGCGAAAGTTCATTCATTCCGTCGCTTGTCCTCTCCCCACGCAACCCGCTTCGCTGGGCTTGCGCGGGGGCCCCATGAGCGCCGCCCACGAAAGGAGGTCACACTATGCGAAAGAAATACAACACACCCCACCGCAGCCGCGTTGTGAAAACCCGGCTGTCCGAAGAAGAATACGCCGACTTCACAGCGCGGCTTGCGCCTTATGGTATCAGCCAGTCCGAATTTCTCCGGCAGGCAATACGGCGGGCGACCATACGCCCCGTTGTCCATGTGTCGGCGGTCAATACGAACTTCTTTCCGCTGTCGGGAAGCTGACAGCCGAGTACGGCAGGATCGGTGGCAGCCTCAATCAGATTGCCCGGTATCTGAACGAGTACGGCGTACCCTACCATGCGCTGTCCGGCGAGATACGCGCCACCATAGCCGACCTTGCCGCCCACAAGTATGAAGTCCTCAAGAAAGTAGGTGACGTGGTTGGCAACACTCAAGCATTTAGGCTCTAAGAACGCCGATTACGGAGCCGCCGAAGCCTATCTGACCTTTGAGCATGACGAGTTTACCATGAAGCCCACCCTTGACGAACAGGGGCGGCTGATCCCCCGCAAGGATTACCGGGTGTCCACGCTGAACTGCGGCGACGAAGACTTTGCCGTTGCCTATATGCGCTCCAATCTCCGCTACAGGAAGAACCAGCGGCGGGAAGATGTGAAAAGCCATCACTACATCATCAGCTTTGACCCACGGGACGCGGCACACAACGGCTTGACCGCAGACCGGGCGCAGGCGTTGGGCGAGAAGTTTTGCGCCGAGCATTTTCCCGGACACCAAGCCCTGATATGTACCACCTGGACGGACATAACCACAGCGGCAACATTCATGTGTATATCGTCATCAACAGCCTTCGGGTTGAGGAAGTCCCGTTCCTACCCTACATGGACAGGCCAGCCGACACGAAAGCCGGGTGCAAGCACCGCTGTACCGATGCTGCCTTGCGCTACTTCAAATCCGAAGTCATGGAGATGTGCCACTGGGAGGGGATTTACCAAATTGACCTCTTGAACGGCAGCAAGAACCGCGTCACAGAAAGAGAGTATTGGGCGCAGAAAAAGGGACAGGCCGTGCTGGACAAACAGAACGCCCCCATGTTTGCGGAGGGTATCACACCCCGGCAGACCAAGTTTGAAACGAACAAGGAAAAGCTGCGGCGGACCATACGCAAAGCCCTTTTCACCGCTGCCAGCTTTGACGAGTTTTCCTCTCTGCTGCTGCGGGAGTGCGTGACCGTCAAGGAGAGCCGGGGGCGGCTTTCCTACCTCACGCCGGACAGGACAAAGCCCATTACCGCCCGGAAGCTGGGCGACGATTTTGACCGCGCCACCGTTCTTACGCTTTTGAAACAGAACGCCGCCAGAGCAGCCGAAACGCCCACCATCCCGCGCACCATAAAAGACTGTTTGCAGGCCGCCAGAGCCGAGATAGCTGCCCCCAAACAGGACGGTGTGCAGCGGCTTGTGGACATAGCCGCCAAGAGAGCCGAGGGCAAGGGAAAAGGCTACGAGCATTGGGCAAAGATACACAATCTGAAACAGGAGGCAAAGACACTGAATGTGTATCAAGAATACGGATTTACTTCCCCGGAGCAGCTGGAAGCGGACATAGACACCGCCTATGCGGAAATGTGGCAGACTAACGGCGAACTGAAAACGCAGGAAACCAAGCTGCAAGGGAAAAAGGAGCTGCAGCGGCAGGTGTTGGTCTACGCCCAGACCAAGCCCGCCCGCGACGGGGTGAAAGCGCAGAAATCCCCCAAAGCCCGCGACGCATACCGGCAGGCGCATGAGAGCGATTTTATCATAGCCGAAGCCGCCGCCCGGTATTTCCGGGAGCATGGCATTACCAAACTGCCCGCCCGGAAAGCGTTGCAGGCCGAGATCGAGCAGCTTATTTCCCCAAAAGACAGCCTTTACAACGGCTACCGGGAACAGAAACGGCGGTTCAAGGAGTTGCAGACAGTCAAACGGAACATCGACCAAATCCTGCGCCGGGAGGAACCGAAGCGCAGAAAGGAGCAGAACCATGAGCGATAACCCGCCCCGCATGGACTACCGCCAGCACCGGCGGGCGCGGCGGCTGGTACATGAGTGCTGTAACTACGACGATGGGAACTGCCTGCTATTGGACGACGGGGAGCCTTGCGTGTGTGTTCAGAGCATTTCCTATTCCTGCTAAAATGGGGTCCCCACAAAGTCATTGACTTTGTGGGGAGAGGAGGAGCAGCGGAATGAGTGAGCTTTCCCGCCAGCAGGGAAGCGAGGGATATGGAGCTTGCGACGACGAGGTTCCGTGTGGCTGTCCTGCCCCTTGACGGGGAGCTGTCCGCAGCATTCTTGTACCGGGGAAGCCGGAAACGGTGCGCGGTCTGCGGGGCGGCTTTGCCCCCAAATCCAACCGGGGAAAGTACTGTCCCGACTGCGCCGCCAAAGTACGCCGCCGCAAGGAAGCCGAGCGACAGCGCAAACGCTACCAACTTTCTACGCATTTAAGGGTTTTCAAACCCTTGTAAATCAAGGCTTTTTACCTACCCTCAATAGTGGCTTGATACATTTCTTTTTCCCTCAGAAACGGTGTTCTATATGCGTACAAACGCCCTAAATCCACCCAAAGGAGGAACCATGTCAGATAACCGAAAATATTACTACCTGAAGCTGAAAGAGAATTACTTTGACGAGGACGCTATCGTGCTGCTGGAGAGTATGCAGGACGGCGTACTCTACTCCAACATTCTCTTGAAGCTGTACTTAAAGTCGCTGAAAAATGGCGGGAAGCTGCAGCTTGATGAAAATATCCCTTACACCGCGCAGATGATTGCCACCATTACCCGCCAGCAAGTCGGCACCGTAGAACGGGCCTTGCAGATCTTTATGAAACTGGGGGTTGTGGAGCCGCTGCAAAACGGCGCACTGTATATGAGCAACATTGAACTGATGATCGGCCAGTCCTCTACCGAGGGGGAGCGGAAACGGCGGGCAAGTCTGACTTTGCAGGAGCAAAAGGCCTTGCCAAAGGCCGGGGCGGACAAATGTCCACCATATCAAGCGGACATTTGTCCACCAGAGTTAGAGATAGAAAAAGAGAGAGCACGAGAGTTAGATACGGGACAACCCGCCCGCGCCGCCTATGGCCGGTATGGAAATGTCTTTTTGACCCAATCGGAACTGGACGGGCCGAAAGCTGATCTGCCCGGCAAATGGGACTACTACATTGACCGGCTATCCTGTCATATCGCGTCCAGCGGCAGGAAGTATCACAGCCATGCCGCCACGATTTACAAATGGGCGCAGGAGGACGCCACCAAGAAACCCTCGAAAAGGGCATACCCGACTACTCATGCAAGGAGGGCGAGAGTTTATGAAGAACGAAATCAACGCTGTTTTGGAAAATATGAAGGCCACCACACCGGAGCGGTCGGACTACACCAGCGAGGACGGTTTGCTGCACTGCGGCAAGTGCCACAAACCAAAAGAAGCCTACTTCCCGGAGGGCAAGGCATTGTTTGGGCTTGACCGCCACCCGGCAGAGTGCGACTGCCAGAGAGCCGCCCGTGAGGAGCGGGAAGCCGCCGAACAGCGGCGCAGGCACCTTGACACCGTGGAGGAACTGAAACGCTGGGGCTTTACCGACCCCACCATACGGGACTGGACTTTTGAAAACGACAACGGCAGGAACCCGCAGACCGAACTTGCCCGCCGGTATGTGGAGCATCGGGAGGATATGCGAACCGACAATATCGGCTGCCTGTTCTGGGGCGGTGTGGGAACCGGCAAAAGCTACCTTGCGGGCTGTATCGCAAACGCCCTCATGGAGAAAGAAATCCCTGTCCACATGACGAACTTTGCCCTTATCCTCAATGACCTTGCCGCTAGTTTTGAGGGGCACAACGAGTACATTTCCCGTCTTTGCCGCTATCCGCTGCTGATCCTTGACGACTTCGGCATGGAGCGCGACACCGAGTACGGGCTGGAACAGGTTTTCAATGTGATAGACAGCCGTTACCGCAGCGGTAAGCCGCTGATCGTCACGACCAACCTCACGCTGGACGACCTGCGGAATCCGGAGGACACCGCCCATTCCCGGATTTATGACCGGTTACTTTCTATGTGTGTTCCGGTACGCTTTACCAGCGATAACTTCCGGCAGGAAGCCGCACAAGCTAAGCTGGAACGGCTGAAAAAGCTAATGTGATAAGGAGGCGGTACGATGAAAGAAGTTCCCATCTGGGAAAAGAGCAATTTGAGTTTGGAGGAAGCTGCCGCCTACTCCAGCATAGGGATTAACAAGCTGCGCGATCTCACTAATGAAAAGGACTGTCGGTTTGTACTATGGGTAGGGAATAAGCGCCTGATCAAGCGCCGCCTGTTTGACCAATTCATCGAGCAGATGTATTCCATCTGAAATTTGTGGTGTGAAAGACTGCCTGAATATGGTACAATCAAAGTGTCATACCAAGGCTCTTTCCATTACGGAAAGGAGTTTGACAATGTCCGAAAAGCGCAAAGACCATAAGGGAAGAATCCTGCGGACAGGAGAGAGCCGGAGAAAAGACCTGATTTATCAATACCGCTATACGGATATCCGGGGAAAGCGCCAGACGGTTTATTCCTCTGATTTAAGGGAACTGCGGGAAAAAGAGAAAGAAATCCAGAAGCAGCTTGACGCGGGAATCGACTATGCCGCCGGAAAAATCACCGTCATAGAACTGGTAGAGCGGTATATCGGCCTAAAGCAGGGCGTCCGCTACAACACGAAGGTTGGATACAATTTTGTGCGGAATCTGATTCGGCAAGAAGATTTTGGATACCGCCCGATCTGGGATATCAAAGTATCCGATGCCCAACAGTGGATCATGAAGCTGCACGGCGACGGAAAGGGAGACAGCACCATCACCAGCATGCGGGGCGTTGTCAAACTGGCATTTCAAATGGCCTGCAACGAGGATATCATCCGAAAAAATCCCTTCGACTTCAAGTTGGTGGAGGTCGTTCCCAATGACTCGCAGAAGCGAATCACCATGACCCAGGAGCAGCAGGAAATCTGGATGGGTTTTATTCGGGGTGACAAGACCTACCGCAAGTATTACGATGAGTTTGTAGTCCTGCTGGAAACCGGGATGCGGGTGAGCGAGTTCTGCGGCCTGACCAAAAGCGATCTGGATTTTGAGAACCGTCGTATCCGGGTGGATCACCAGCTCGTCCGGGAGCGGGGCAGCAAGTACTATGTGGAGAAAACAAAAACCGAATGTGGCTGTCGTTTTATTCCCATGACGGATACGGCGTACCAGAGCCTTAAAAATATCCTGGCTCGTCGCAAGACACTCAAAGCAGAGATGATCGTCGACGGATACACCGGATTTTTGCTGCTGGATAAGGACGACAAGCCCAAGGTGGCACTGCACATCGAAAATGAGATGCGCTGGGCCATGAAGAAGTATCGCAAGCTGTACCCGGACAAGCCCCTGCCGCACATTACTCCCCATGTGTTCCGTCATACCTTTTGCAGCAACATGGCCAATGCGGGTATGGATATCAAGAACTTGCAGTATGTGATGGGCCACTCCGATGTGGGGGTGACACTGAATGTCTACACCCACGCCAGCTTTGACCGGGCAGCCGAACAGATGGCAAAAATCCTTGCGTTCCCCGCTGTGACAGCTTGAAAAATCAGGTCAAATCCGCAGTTGGTACTACACCAATTACTACACCATTTGCCAATGAAATTGCGTAGATTTACGCAGATTTGCGTGGGCAGCATGGCAACCACAACGAAAAGAAAAAGCGCCGAAAAGCCAGTCATATCAATGGTTTGCAGGCTTATGAAGGGATATATAAGAGATGACCAAAATACTATTTGTTTGCCACGGCAATATATGCAGGTCGCCCATGGCGGAGTTCATGCTGAAGGACCTGGTCAAAAAACGCGGGATGGAGAGGGACTTTCTGATCGCCTCCTCTGCCACCAGCGCGGAGGAGATCGGCAACCCCGTCCATCCAGGCACGGCGAGCCGGCTGGCCCGGGAGGGCATCTCCACAGCGGGGAAATATGCCGTGCAGCTGAAGCGGACCGACTATGACCGTTACGACTATTTTCTGGGCATGGATCAATGGAACGTCCGCAATATGAAGCGGATCTTGGGGGGAGATCCGGAGAACAAGGTGCACCTGCTGCTGGACTTTACCGGGCGGCCGGGGGAGGAGATCGCAGACCCCTGGTACACAGGAGACTTTGAACGCACCTATGCAGATATCCTGGAGGGGTGCACCGGCTTCCTCCGACAGCTGGAGGGGCAGGGGACATAGACTGCAGCGGAGGACGGCCGTCCCCCGCGCCATATTAGAAGAAAAGAGAAAGATGGCGGCCCCGGATTTCCGAGGCCGTCATCTTTCTCAGGTATTACGCCTTTTCAAACTCACTCTTGCCCAGACCACACACGGGGCAGACCCAGTCGGAGGGGACATCCTCCCAGGGCGTGCCGGGAGCCACGCCGTTGTCGGGGCCTCCCACGGCAGGGTCATATTCATAGCCGCAGGGGCAGACATATTGATCCATCATGACCGCTCTTTTCTCGGGGACAGAGGATCAGCCAAAGTAGCACTTCAGCAGGCCCTCGAACGCCTTGCTGCGGCGGGCCTCGTCCCGGGCCGTCTATCCTCGCCGGATCAGCAGGCCGTTTTGCGTTCTATGGAAATGCAGTAATTTCAAGACTTTTGCCTCCGTCTCCATTCTAAATAACAAACAGCCAACGCCCAAAGCAGGCGTTTTCGAGAAAGTGCTGCCTTTCTATCCGCTTTTGGGAGACATATCATGGATAAACTGGATGATGCAGGTGTTTAGTCACTAGCAAATAAGCATTGGATGTTCCAATACACCATCGCGGTGGATGGCCCAAAGAAGGATGTCCGCAAGAGAAATAACAAGTTCGGCAATCCTACGAAGACAGAGACGGAGGCAATTAGAGCCAGAAACAAATGCTGCTCATATTCCAGATGGGGGCCAAAGACAATATCGAAACGGCAAAGTCGGCATACAAGGTATTCTCGTCTAATGGAAAGCACTTTTTGGTCAAGTATGCTCCCTATGCTCTGCATTTTATGGAATATTTGGGCTCGGCGTTGGCTTGGAGGTATTCTTTCAAAAGAAGAAGTCGGTTGCAAATGTAGTAATTTCCGTAGTTGGGTATAGATTTTACCTCCTTGTGCGGGGTTCTTATAATTATAACATGCCGACAGAAAAAAGGGGTGGTAAACACCCCTTTGATCAGTTTTACACTTTTTCGAGATCAATGATCTTTCTGATATCGCTAATCTCCAATGCGGTGGCAATCTTACCTAAGTGTTCAAAATTGATAACAGTTCGAGTGCCTCTCACAATATCGCTTATTGTTGATTCCCGTACTCCCGCCATCTCGGCGAGTTTTTTCTGTGTTATACCTTCCTCTTCAAGAAGTTCTTTAACACGAAGTTTGACACGGTAGCTCATACCAGACTAATTCCCTCCATGCTCGAAAGTACCATGTAGGCATAATTCCAAAGGCTGGGGTCTTTTCCAAAAACAGTAGGCTTATCGCCCAAAGAGCCAGCCAAATCCATAACACTTCTTGTGAGTCCGACTTTGTGCTTGTTCCAAACAGCGATGGGATCTTTGCCGTCCATCCACTTATACTTGCCTGAGGTGATATCATACTCGAGAAGAACTCTGAATGCCGCCAGAATGGGATAGAGAAGACCATCGGGAATTTTGTAGTAAATATCACTCATACAGAATTTACTCTTGCCGACGGGGCTGCCCTCTTTGTAGCCAGAATAGGACTTTCGACCGTACATACGACCATTCTCGTTATAAGCTACAGCAAACTCAGTTTCGATGGCATCGTAAAGATCAAACAGATCGGGAATGACATTCACAAATTTTCTGTAGTGCTCGGGGTCGTCCAAATACTCATTCAGCATGGCCTGTTTGCCAGAGTATGCTTTGGTAGGATGCTCCGCACTGTTATACTTATCGATGTTGAACATACAAATGATAGAAACGATATCGCGCGCGTCGATCATTTTCAGAGCCTTTTTGGTATCGGTGTCTTTTGTGATCTGATTCTGCTTAAAGGAAATTCTATTAAAGAAGGGAAGTCCCTCGAGGCCTTCCTTGATGGGATCGAACTTCTCTCTCAGTTCTGCCATAGACTTTGCATCGACTGCGATAGAAGTATTACGAGCTTCAGCCAGATCGGCAATCATTGCTTCGACGCCAGTCATTACTTCAAACTGAACATACTGTTCCAGGACTTTATCCTTGTTCTCAAGAAGGATCTTGTAGGTATGTCCGCCATCAATGTTGCCATGGCAGCTTTCATCCTCGAAATCAATGGTTACTTCCTGCAAGCGGTTATCATAACGCACTCTCTTTGCGGAGAGAATGATGCCTCTGTTCTTCAGGTGGAACTGGCCGTCATTACTCAGCAGAGACTCTGTGATTGCATTTGCCACAGTAGAGTTGAGTTTCTGATCGCGGGGGTTTGTGGACATGGGAATACCCTCGGGGACATCGCAGGTCTTGGCATAGAAAATGTACTTTCTCGGAGTTTCGTTGCCAAGAGGATCATCAAACTTCCTAAAATTGTTGTCGCTTACCTTAATTGTCTTTCTAATCATAATTACCTCTTTCTGAAGACCAGGCTTCGAATTATGTGTACGAATGCATTTGCATATCGCAATATCAGAATAACGAAATATCGATATTTTGTCAAGGGGGTAAAATTAAAAAGTTTGGAAGGAAGGCGGTAAAAGGCTTTGTAGAGGTTGCCATAGACCTTCTTGAAGCCAGTAATATCGAAGTGATTGGAGAGGACAGAAGCCCAGTGGATGATGTAAGTCCCTGCGGTCAGTCCCTCAACCTCACGCACCAAAATTTCAGCCTTGATAGTGTCGCGGATGTCGTTGGTCTTGGCTTGAGCTTCTTCCATGGGGGCTTCCACCTTGGAAACCAGTTTGTTCTTGCAAGTTGTTCAAAAGAAGTGAAAATTTCTCATAAGTTATCAGTTTTGCTTTATTTTTCGATATTAGGAGAAAAACCACTTAATATAGGTGCAATTCAAGAAAGTTGCACATGTGAAAGTCAAAAAAGTGTGATACGGAGAAAAGTTACACCCAACTTGCACACCTGCGCGGCGGAAGCGCAAAAAGAGAGGGAACCGGTTTCCCGATTCCCTCTCAAAAAGTGCTTATTAACTGGCCGTTTATCCGGTATTGATTAGCCGAAGTAGCGCTTCAGCAGGCCCTCGAAAGCCTTGCCGTGGCGGGCCTCGTCCCGGGCCATCTCGTGCACGGTGTCATGGATGGCGTCCAGGCCGTTCTTCTTGGCGCAGGCGGCCAGCTCGAACTTGCCGTTGGTGGCGCCGTACTCACAGTCCACACGCCAAGCCAGGTTGGCCTTAGTGTCAGCCTTCATGTTGGCCTCCAGGTCCTCGCCCAGCAGCTCAGCAAACTTGGCGGCGTGCTCGGCCTCCTCATAGGCGGCCTTCTCCCAGTACAGGCCGATCTCGGGATAGCCCTCCCGGTGGGCCACGCGAGCCATGCACAGGTACATGCCCACCTCGGAGCACTCGCCGTTGAAGTTGGCCATGAGCTGGTCAAAGATGTACTTCTTGTCCTCAGCGCTGATATCGGGGTTGTTCTTCACAGTCTTGGCATAGATGCCGAACTCATGCTCGGCAGCCAGCTTCATCTCGCCCACCTGCTCCACGAACTTGTCCTTAGGAGCCTTGCAGATGGGGCAGAAGTCGGGCGCGGTCTCGCCCTCGTACACATAACCGCAAACGGAACAGACAAACTTTTTCATGATAATTTTTCCTCCTGTTTTATTTTATTTTGGCAATTTTCACACGTGCCGTAGAAGATGAGCTCATGGCGCTGGACCAAGAACCCATATTGCGCGCTGACGGTCTGATCCAGATCGCCGTCATCCAGCATGGGATGGGGCAGATCCATCACAGCGCCGCAGCAGGTGCAAATAAGGTGACTGTGGGGGGCAATGCACCCGTCGAACCGCTCCTGTCCCTTGACGACGCCGATGCTCTGGATCAGGCCCTGCTGTTGGAACAGGACTAGGTTGCGATAGACCGTCCCCAGGCTCAGGTCGGGGTGGGTGGGTTTCAGAGTTTGATAGACCCACTCGGCGGAGGGGTGGCAGTCGGTGCTCTGGATCGCGTTCAAAATGGCCTCCCGTTTTCTGCTGTATCTTGTGGCGCGTTCCATAGGGCCCTCCAAATAGTAATAATTCTTATTACGAAAGAATCATACCACAGAAACAGCTGCTTGTAAAGGGGAAAATCAAAAAATCCGAAAATTTTTGTGTTCAGGGCCGGGAGCTATCTTCCTTTGTATGACGGAATTTTTTCAGGATGGACTCCTCCCAGCGGTCGCCGTATTTCATCCCCAGCAGGAAGACGGCCACACCGATGATCCCCAGCAGGACCATAGCCCAAAGAGGGAGAGTCAGGGTGGCACCGCCCAAGGCGCTGGCTACCAGCAGGCCCCAGGGACGAGTGAGCACAACGATCACCAGAAAACGGGGGGTGGAGATGGCGGTGAGCCCGGCCAGAATGCACAGCAGGTCATCGGGAAAGAAGGGCAGGAGAAAGGCCAGGATGAGGAAAGTGTCTGTTTTGGCCCGGACGATGGAGAGGTACTTGTCGGAAATGGCCCGGCTCACTAGGCGGTCCGCAAAAGATTGGCCCAGCGCGCGTGCCAGGAGAAAGACCAGCAGGGAGGCGGAGAGGACCGCGGCGATGGTAAGAAAAAAGGAGGGCCAGGTGCCGAAGAGCATCCCGCCGGCGGCGGCGCTGAGGTTGCTGGGGATGGGGGCCAGCACCACAGACAGGAACTGGAGCAGGAAAAAACAGAGGTGGGAGTAGGGAGCGAACTGAGAAATATAGTCCTGAAGGGCCTGCTGGGAGGAGAGGGCGGCGAAGAAGCCGCTGCGCCACAGAAAGACGCCGCCCAGGGCGCACAGGAGCAGGACCAGGACCGCGCTGGTGATTTTCAGGAGATGTTTCATGAGGGACCTCGATCTTCTCTTTAGATTCGCGGGACAGTGGAGGCCGGCGGCGCGCCAGCCTGCATAGTCCCTATGGTATCACAGAATTGTGGCGGATGTGATAAGTTTTTCTTAAATTCTCATAAAAATGTCGAAGTGGGGCGAAAAAAGAGGGCCAGCAGGCTGCTGGCCCTCCCGGGAGGAGCGGGGAGCGGATCACAGATGAAAGCGCCTGCGCACTTCCTCGCGCAGGGCCGGTACCCGGCGCACCACGATGAGGGGGATGACCAGGGCAGCGCATACTGTGAGCACCACCAGGGACCAGCCCGGCTGCCAGCGGCCCAGGAAGTAGCGGTCGATGAGCAGCTCCACGCCGGAGAGAAAAACGCCGGTGGTGCCGATGACTAGGGTGATGCGGGAAAGGGTGCTCCGGGGCCTGGCCCCCATCATAAAGCCCAGAAACAGCAGCGCCGCCCCCAGAAGCAGGATGATGGGCAGGGCCAGATGCCAATACCATGCTGAGCCGTCCAGATCCACGGAGATCAGAAAGACGTAGAGGGCGACGGCCAGCACATCTGCAGACAGGCGGAGATAGAGGTGCATGGTGCGCAGGAGCAGCGGTGGGACCAGCCAGACCCACAGCATGGCTGCCGCGCCGATGACATAGAGGGACCAGATATGGCCGCTGCGCAGCACCAGATTGAGCAGGCCGCAGCACACCGCCACTGAGGCCAGCATGGAGGACACCAGGATGGCCAACTCCGCCTTAGAGGCGGGGGGCACCTCCCGCCGTTCGGTGGGGAAGGGGGGAGAAGAGCCGGTGTCCACCGGCTGTCGGGGGTTGACCACCGGGGTGCGGCAGAGGGGGCAGAAGGAGGCGGTGGAATCCAGCTCCACGCCGCAGTTGACACAATAGGACATACAGAACACCTCCCAGGGACCTCAGCGGGTCCGGTTGGACTCCACCTTGACGGGGATGCCTTCCCGTACCAGGTGGGTGAAAAAGCGCCGCTCCGTCTCGCTGGAGGTGCCGGTGCCGGCGAAGGTGACAGCCATGGTATTGCCATAGCTGATGGAGGCGCAGTGAGGGGAGGGCCGGGTGGCCTGCCCCAGGACGACCTCCATCCGCTGGATGTGAGGGGCCATCTCCGGCGGGACCCGGAAGAGGCCGGGATTGGTGTAGGTGGCGGAGAAGGGGCGCACCCCCACCAGCTGGTAGGAGAGGGACATCACCGGGTTCTTCAGGAAGATGGGGATCAGCTGGAGAAAGCGGTTGGTTGTGAAGTGGACATTGCCGGTGAAGCGGGCCCGCATCTCCTGGGGATTGATGTGCAGGCGCATGTAGTGGTGGACGTATCGGACCAGCTCAGGGAAGGTGTAAGGCCCCAGGGTGGGGTCCACGCAGAGCCGGACAGTGAGGATGAAGTTGCGGAGGGTGGCGGAGGGGAACCAGCCCCGGAGATCGATGGGAATGGCCAGAGCCGCGGGCCTGGGACGGCGGGGGCGCTGGACCTCCTGATTCTCCAGGATAGACTGGAGGAGCACTGCGGAGAGGTATTCGGTGATGGAGGCGCCGTACCGGGCGGCGATCTCCTTCAGCCGGTCCACGGGCAGAAAGCCCATGGTGACATTCAGGGTGTAGAAGGGCTCCGCCTGGCTGGTGTTGGAGAAAGCGGTCTCCTGCCAGCGGTCCCGCAGGACCCGCTTGCCCGCGTACCGGGCGTAGGCATCCTCCAGCTCCTCCGGACGAGGGGGATCATCCACGTCCAGCAGGCCAGGGCCGCAGGGGATGGGGTGTCCCAGCTCCCGGAGGTAGACCGCCAGCAGGGTGCGGAAAAAGGTGAGGGCCCCCGCCCCGTCAGACACAGCGTGGAAGACCTCCAGGGAGATCCGGCTCTGGTAGTAGAAGAAGCGGACCAGCCATCCGTTGTCCTCCCGGAAGCGGATGGGCTGGCAGGGGTTGGACATGTCCGGACGGACAAAGGGGCCGGGGCTGTCGTTGGGCTCGAAATAGTGCCAGAAGACCCCGGGCTTCATCCGGACGCGGAAACCGGGGAACCGGGGCATGGTTCGGTCCACTGCCCGCTGGAGGACGGCGGGGTCCACCGGCTGGGACAGGACAGCAGAAAAGCGGTAGACCGGCGAGTACTTCTCCCGCTGGAGAGCGGAGTAGAGGACGCCGGCGTTGTCCAGCCGGTACCAGTCAGGGGGACCTTTGGGCGTCTTGGACATGGCGGCGCCTCCTTTCCTTTGTGATATCAGTGTAGCATCTCCTGGGGGAAAGTACAAGGGGAGGGGAAAAAGTATAAAATTCAACGCTCCTATTCGCTGCGGCATGGGCGTGCCTTTTCTGACCTTGCGCAGGGAGAGCTGCTTGAAGAATATGCCGTGGGCGGGAGGCGGATCGGTCCTTCCCCTGGCCTCGTGGGCCTCCCACCACTTCGGAGAGCCTGGGCTCTTCGGGGGCAGGGGAGAGGAATACGGCAGTTAGATGAGGTCCATCATACCGTATCTCCACGCCCGCCGCAAGGCGTGCGCACCTGCCCGCGCGATTTTGTCAGAACGCCGCAGCTTTTCCCGGCACCGCAAACAAGGCGGCGGGGAGAGGCCATTGCCAAACGCGGCCGGATGTGGTAGGCTTGTCATGATCCAGGTCCCAGAACAGGAAGGTGAGAACGATGACACTGAAAGAGAGAGGAAGACGGGTGCGGGTGACCCATCCCACCCCCGCCCAGCGGGCGGAGGCGGAGGAGCGCCGCCTGGCCCCCATGATGAGGGCCCTGAAGGCAATCCACTCGGCCAGCTCGCCCGAGTCCATGCGCCCGGAGGACCTGAAGCGGCAGCGGGCGGCTCAGGAGGTGCTGGGCAGGCTCATCACCCCCATGATCGGGATGAAGTGGGCCCCCTTTGAGCTGGAGGGGATGAACGCGGCCTGGGTGCGGCCTGAGCGGAGCTATGACCGGAACCACGCCATCCTGTACTGCCACGGCGGGGGCTATACCAGCGGAAATCTGGGCTACTCCCGGCCGCTGGCCTCCAAGCTGTCCGGCGTGACGGGCTGGGACACCCTCTCCTTCGAGTACCGGCTGGCCCCGGAGCACCCCTTCCCTGCGGCGGTGGACGATGCGATGAAGGCGTGGGACCATCTGATGCGCCAAGGCTACGGGGCCCGGGACGTGACGGTGGCGGGGGACTCGGCGGGAGGAAACCTGGCGCTGGTGCTGTGCCACCGGCTGAAGCAGGAGGGCAGGCGGCTGCCTGCCCGGCTGATCCTCATGTCCCCATGGACGGATATGACGGCCAGTGGGAAGTCCTATACAGAGCGGGCGGAGCTGGACCCCACCATCACCCTGGACTATATCCGGGCGGTGCGTGGGGCCTATGCCCGGGACCAGGAGCTGACCTCCCCCATGCTGTCCCCGCTGTTCGGGGATTTCCGGGGCTTCCCGCCCACACTGATCCAGGCGGGGAGCAACGAGTTGCTGCTGTCCGATTCCGTGCGCCTGCGGGACCGGATGCAGGCGGCGGGGGTCCCATGCCGGCTGGAGGTCTGGAGCGACATGTGGCACGTGTTTCAGATGTTCCCCATCAAAAAGGCGGGCCAGGCCATGGCCAGCGTGGGGCGCTTCCTGCTGGAATACACATGAAAATGGTCCCTGTCCGCAGGAGAGCGGGAGGGCACAGCGGGATCAAGGAGAAAAGATCGAGGGCCGCCCCGGCAGGGGCGGCCCGCGCGGTTGTGGGG
>NZ_JANGBZ010000033.1:0-31677 GCF_024462915.1 Clostridium sp. DFI.5.61 | reverse complement strand
CCCCGGCCCCGCCCCCCCCCCCCCCCCCCCCCCCGCCCCGTGATCTCGACATAGGGCCCTGACGGATCATAGGCCTTCAAACGTGCCTAGGAACAAGGGCACTCCGTTCTGCAGGTCCACGATGCCATAGAGGAAGGGGCGGTCGAAGATCAGAGTGACGCCCTCCTGGGGCGGGGCGGCGCCGGATGCCGCGGCAACCACTGTGGCGGCCGCCGCCTCGGTGCCCTCCTCATTGACTTCGATCCTGGCGGCATGGATCACCTGGGAGAGGTAGTACCCCCTGGGGTCATCCCCCAGCAGGGAGAAGTCGGCCAAGTCCGGGTCAAAAGCGTCCGTCAGTCCAAGAGCGGCCAGGGCGTCTTTCAGCTCTCCCGACCACTCCTGCTCAAATTTGGGCAGGGACAGGCGGAGGAAGAAGGTCTCATCCCTGCCGGAGAGGAGGGCGGACAGCCCCTCCCCGGTGAGGGAGGACAGCCAGCGCTCAAAGTCCGGGACGCCGGAGGACTGCCGGGGCATGAGGGCGAAGAAAGCCAGCCGCCCGTCGTCATAGGGGAGGAGGACGCCTTCGTCGCTGCCGCTTTGGAGATAGGTCAGAGAGCGGGAGAAGTGCTGGAGGAAGTCCAGGGGCTCCGCAGTTCCGTCGGCCCGGGTGAAGTCCCGTGTAATGGTGTCGCTGGGGTCGAATTTGGCCGCCCAGGTGTTCTTCAGGTAGAGGGCATTGACCATCAGGGCGGCGGCGTCCTCCCCGAAGGGCCGCTGGATGATCTGGGGGATCATGCCTGCGGTATGGTCTGACACCCAGCTGTTGAGGGCGGGGACGATGACTGGGGCGGACAGGTCCTCCTGGAACACCTGAGCGTCGAAAATGCCGGAGCATCTGCCTACAAAGTCTTCTTGCATACGGCCCTCCGGGTCGGTCCACAGGCTGTTGGCAATGGAGCACTCCGTGGAGCCCCCCAGTCCTCCATAGAGTTTCATGAGGGCAGAGCAGGAGACGTTGAGGGCCTCCAGGCTGGCACCGTCCCCCAGCACCTCCCGGAACTGGTCCAAGGTCTCCCCATCAGCACCATTGGCGGCCATGGATAGTGCCAGGGCCGCGGAAAGGGGGGATAGGAGCGTTCCCTCCCCCTCCTGGCGGGCAGTTTTCAACAGGTCCAGCCCAAATTCAGACAGGGCGGACCAGACGGCGGGGGTCTCCAGGTCATAACGCATCATCTCCTCTTCGGAGATCGTCACCGGCTGGGCAGAGAGAGGCTGCGGGGCGGCAGAGGCGGAGCAGCCCGACAGAGCGGACAGCCCCAGGGTGCAGGTGAGGAGCAGGGCGGAGACGCGTTTCATAAGATCCCTCCTTGCTTTTTTGATAGGGCCTGTGTGGGACAGCGCCGTAATGGCGGGAGACTCTCCCGTCTTTTACTCTGTTAGACGGCGGAAGGGGAAAAAAGTTCCCTGGGGGAGAAAAATAGAGGCGGGAGGACGCAGAGCGGCCTGTGGGATGCGTGTCCTTCCCGTCCCCGCGCAGGGCGGAACATCTCTGACAGATCCTACGGCTGCGACTGGGACGGGAGAAGGAAGGCCCCTCATCCGTCGCGGCATACGCCGCGGCACCTTCCCCCCAAAGGGAAGGCTTTGGGCGGGCAGAGCCCTTTGGGCCATCCTGCGGGTGGGACGGGCAAGATGCACACCGCTCCCGGTCCCGCAGGGAACAGGAACGACCAGGGGAAGCTTTGGCCCAGGGATATAAGATGGAATTTTGAGTTTTGCATCAAAACAGAAGAAAATTTGCTCTTGACGGCGGGCAGAGACCATGGTATAATCCGAAATTGCGGTGGTAGGGGCATTCTGCCCTTTTACCCGATGAAACGCCCCCGGCGACGGGGGAGAGGAGGGGCACCGAAATGCTCGAAGAACTGAAAGCGGGTTCCAGGGTCGTGGGAGCCAAACAGACCCGGCGGGCCCTGAAGGACGGACGTGCGAAAAGGGTCTACATGGCCAAGGACGCCGACCCCAGGCTCCTCCAGCCGCTGGTGCAGGAGGCGGTGCGGCAGCGCGTCCCCCTCATCCAGGTGGACACCATGCGCCAGCTGGGAGAGGCCTGCGGCATCTCCGTGGGCGCCGCCATCGTGGCGGCGGTATGACCCCATATTTTTGGTTTTAACAGAATAAGGTCTTCCTGATTCTGTTAAAATATATATTACGCCCCAATGTGGGCAGAAATCGAGAAAGGAGGAAAAACATGCCTACTTTTAATCAGCTGGTCCGGAAGGGCCGTGAGCAGGTGACCTACAAGTCCACTTCCCCCGCCCTCCAGCATGGCCTGAACACTCTGAAGAGCCGTCAGACCGACCTGCACGCTCCCCAGAAGAGAGGTGTCTGCACCGCGGTGCGTACTTCCACCCCCAAGAAGCCCAACTCCGCACTGCGTAAGATCGCCCGTGTGAAGCTGACCAACGGATACGAGGTCACTGCCTATATCCCTGGTGTCGGCCACAACCTGCAGGAGCACTCCGTGGTCATGATCCGCGGCGGCCGTGTCAAGGACCTGCCCGGTGTGCGTTACCACATCATCCGCGGCTCTCTGGATACCCAGGGCGTCAACGGCCGGATGCAGGCCCGTTCCAAGTACGGCGCCAAGCGGCCCAAGGCCGGCAAGAAGTAATTTTTTGCGGAGCAAAAAATTGCTGTATGGGCGGATATCACCCGCCCGCCGCTCAAATCTGCTGAGATTTGAGGCTTGAATTGCATTGTGCGTTCTGCGCAAGGCAAACCGCCTTGCCGAGCGTTTTCCTATATTTTTTAATATGGGCAGACCTCGGACAGGCATTACACAAACTGCAAGGCAGTTTGAGTACCTATGATTTCTAATTTTATAAGAAGGAGGGAAGCAAAGTGCCCAGAAGAGGAAATGTACCCAAGCGGGAGGTTCTGCCCGATCCGCTGTATAACTCCATCCTGGTTACCAAGCTTACCAACAGCATCATGCTGGATGGCAAGAAGGGTGTGGCCCAGAAGGTGGTCTACGGCGCCTTTGATATCATCAAGGAGAAGACCGATAAGGACCCCATGGAGGTCTATACCCAGGCTCTCGAGAACATCATGCCCTCCCTGGAGGTCAAGGCCCGCCGTGTGGGCGGCGCCACCTACCAGGTGCCTATCGAAGTGCGTCCCGAGCGCCGTCAGACCCTGGGGCTGCGGTGGCTGACCACCTATGCCCGGGCCCGCAGTGAGAAGACCATGAAGGAGCGCCTGGCCGGCGAGATCATGGACGCCGCCAACAGCCTCGGCAACGCCGTCAAGAAGCGCGAGGACACCCACAAGATGGCTGAGTCCAATAAGGCGTTCGCTCACTACCGCTGGTAATAAGGAGAAACAGTATGCCTAGGAAAGTTACCTTAGAGAATACCAGAAACATCGGCATCATGGCCCACATCGACGCCGGCAAGACCACCACCACCGAGCGCATCCTGTACTACACCGGCGTCAACTATAAGATCGGTGAGACCCATGACGGCACCGCCACCATGGACTGGATGGCTCAGGAGCAGGAGCGCGGCATCACCATCACCTCTGCCGCCACCACCTGCTACTGGCAGGGGACTAAGAACCAGTTCCCCCAGACCCGTCTGAACATCATCGACACCCCGGGCCACGTGGACTTCACCGTGGAGGTGGAGCGCTCCCTGCGCGTGCTGGACGGCTCTGTTACCGTCATGTGCGCCAAGGGCGGCGTGGAGCCTCAGTCTGAGACTGTCTGGCGCCAGGCGGATAACTATAAAGTTCCCCGCATGATTTACGTCAATAAGATGGACATCATGGGCGCCGATTTCTACAACGTGCTCAACATGATCCACGAGCGCCTGAAGTGCAATGCGGTGCCTGTCCAGCTGCCTATCGGCAAGGAGGACACCTTCAAGGGCATCATCGACCTGGTGGAGATGGACGCCGACATCTACTATGATGAGATGGGCAAGGACATGCGGGTGGAGGAGATCCCCGCCGACATGATGGAGCTGGCCCAGGAGTACCGCACCAAGCTGGTGGACGCCTGTGCCGACATCGACGACGAGATCATGGAGCTGGCGCTGGAAGAGAAGCCCATCCCCCAGGAGAAGCTGCGTGCCGCTCTGCGCAAGGGGACCATCGAGAACCTGGTAGTCCCCGTGACCTGCGGCACCTCTTACCGCAACAAGGGCGTGCAGAAGCTGCTTGACGCCATCGTGGACTTTATGCCCTCCCCCCTGGACATCCCCGCTATCAAGGGCGTGAACCCCGACACCGAGGAGGAGGACGAGCGTCCCGCTGACGACAACGCCCCCTTCTCCGCTCTGGCCTTCAAGATCGCCACCGACCCCTTCGTGGGCCGTCTGTCCTTCATCCGTGTGTATTCCGGCGTGCTGAACACCGGCACCACGGTGCTCAACTCCACCAAGAAGCAGAAGGAGCGCATCGGCCGCATCCTCCAGATGCACGCCAATCACCGGGAGGACATCGAGTGCGTCTACTCCGGCGACATTGCCGCCGTGGTAGGCCTGAAGAACTCCACCACCGGCGACACCCTCTGCGACGACAAGCACCCCATCATCCTGGAGTCCATGGAGTTCCCCGAGCCCGTCATCCGCGTGGCCATTGAGCCCAAGACCAAGGCCGGCCAGGAGAAGATGGGCCTGGCGCTGGTGAAGCTGGCGGAGGAGGACCCCACCTTCAAGACCTACACCGACGAGGAGACCGGTCAGACCATCATCGCCGGCATGGGCGAGCTGCACCTGGAGATCATCGTAGACCGCCTGCTGCGCGAGTTTAAGGTGGAGGCCAACGTGGGCGCGCCTCAGGTCGCCTACAAGGAGACCATCAAGAAGCAGGTGGAGCAGGACACCAAGTACGCCCGTCAGTCCGGCGGTAAGGGCCAGTACGGTCATGTCAAGATCCGTGTGGAGCCCAACGAGTCCGGCAAGGGCTATGAGTTTGTCAACGCCATCGTGGGCGGCGCCATTCCCAAGGAGTATATCCCGGCGGTCGATGCCGGTATCCAGGGAGCCATGCAGGCCGGCGTGCTGGCCGGTTACCCCGTGGTGGACGTGAAGGTCACCCTGTACGACGGCTCCTTCCACGAGGTGGACTCCTCTGAGATGGCCTTTAAGATCGCCGGCTCCATGGCCTTCAAGGAGGCCTGCCGCAAGGCCAACGCCGTGCTGCTGGAGCCCATCATGAAGGTCTCCGTCATCGTCCCCGAGGAGTATATGGGCGACGTCATGGGCGACCTGAACAGCCGCCGCGGCCAGATCCTGGGCATGGAGGCCCGGCCCGGCGCCCAGCAGATCGACGCCCTGGTGCCTCTGGCCAACATGTTCGGCTACGCCACTGACCTGCGTTCTTCCACCCAGGGCCGCGGGCAGTACTCCATGGAGCCCCACAGCTATGTGGAGATCCCCAAGAGCATCGCGGACAAGATTATCGCCGAGCGCGGACGCAGCGAGGGCTGATTTTCACAGGAATTACGGGAAATTTCAGTTGCATTTTTCCCAGTAATACGATACAATGTTTGCGATATCCATCATATCGCAGTCAAAACATCATTTGAATGAAATGATATAAGGAGGAAATTCCAATGGCTAAGCAGAAGTTCGAGCGCACCAAGCCCCATGTCAACATCGGCACCATCGGCCACGTTGACCACGGCAAGACCACCCTGACCGCCGCCATCACCAAGTATCTGGCTCTGAAGGGCCAGGCTCAGTATGAGGACTACTCCAGCATCGACAAGGCTCCCGAGGAGCGCGAGCGCGGCATCACCATCAACACCGCCCACGTGGAGTATGAGACCGACAAGCGTCACTATGCTCACGTTGACTGCCCGGGCCACGCCGACTATATCAAGAACATGATCACCGGCGCTGCTCAGATGGACGGCGCCATCCTGGTCATCGCCGCCACCGACGGCCCCATGGCTCAGACCAAGGAGCACATCCTGCTGGCCCGTCAGGTCGGCGTGCCCGCCATCGTGGTGTTCCTGAACAAGTGCGATCAGGTGGACGACGAGGAGCTGCTGGAGCTGGTGGAGATGGAGGTCCGTGAGACCCTGTCCGGCTATGAGTTCCCCGGCGACGAGATCCCCATCATCAAGGGCTCTGCTCTGAACGCTCTGACCTGTGAGGGCGGCGTGGACGATCCTGACTTCGCCTGCATCAAGGAGCTGATGGACGCTGTCGACGACTATATCCCCACCCCCGACCGTAAGGCCGACCAGCCCTTCCTGATGCCCGTCGAGGACGTGTTCACCATCTCCGGCCGCGGCACCGTCGCCACCGGCCGTGTGGAGCGCGGCCAGCTGAAGGCCGGCGAGGAGGTCGAGATCGTTGGTCTGACCGACGAGAAGAAGAAGACCGTCGTCACCTCTATGGAGATGTTCCGTAAGACTCTGGACTACGTCGAGGCCGGCGATAACGTGGGCTGCCTGCTGCGCGGCGTCGCCAAGACCGACATCGAGCGCGGCCAGGTTCTGTCCAAGCCCGGTTCCATCCATCCCCACACCAAGTTCACCGGTCAGGTGTACGTCCTGTCCAAGGACGAGGGCGGCCGTCATACCCCCTTCTTCAACAACTACCGTCCTCAGTTCTACTTCCGTACCACCGACGTGACCGGCATCATCACTCTGCCCGAGGGCACTGAGATGTGCATGCCCGGCGACAACGTGGACATGAAGGTGGAGCTGATCACCCCCATCGCCATCGAGAAGGGCCTGCGTTTCGCCATCCGTGAGGGCGGCCGCACCGTGGGTTCCGGCGTTGTCATTGCCATCGAGGAGTAATTCAAGCTCCTTTTGGAAAAATCCCTGCCTTTGGCAGGGATTTTTCTTTTTCTCGAAGGAGCCCGGCAGCCCTGAGATCCATCCGGCTTTGCCCTACTTCTGATCTGTACCCATTCCGATAAGAAAAGGCCGGACGTACCGGTCGTTCCTTGATTTCTGGCCCGGACCGGGATACAATAGAGATACTGTCCGAGTGGAGCGGAGGTGCGAGAATGAAGCTGCTGTTGGTAGAGGATGACAGGGAGATTCAGGAGATGCTGGGGGACTATCTGCGGACGGAGGCCTATGAAGTGGTCTGTGCGTCCAACGGGCGGGATGCATGCCGGCTGTTCGACGAGGGCGGGATCGGTCTGGTGCTGCTGGATCTGATGATCCCTCAGGTCAGCGGGATGGACGTGATGGAACACATCCGAAAGAAGAGCGTGGTGCCTATCATCATCCTGTCTGCCCGGGACACGGAGGCGGACAAGACCTTGGGGCTGGGTATGGGGGCAGATGACTATATCACAAAGCCATTCTCCGTAGCGGAGGTGCTGGCCCGGGTCAGGGCCAATATCCGGCGGGTGACCCAGTATGCGGAGCCGCCGGAGAAGAGCATGGTCCTTACAGCCGGAGCGCTGCGCCTGGATGGGAAGGAGCGGACAGTGACCAAGGCGGGGGAGCGGATCGAGCTGACCGCCAAGGAATTTGACATCCTGAAGCTGCTGATGGCGAATCCTAAACGTGTGTACACCAAGGCCCAGCTCTACACCCAGGTGTGGAACGACGCCTACTGCGGAGACGAGAACGCGGTCAGCGTCCACATCAGCAGGCTGCGCGGCAAGATCGAGGACGACCCACGGGACCCGAGGTATGTGGCGACAGTGTGGGGCATCGGCTACAAATTGGGGGAGAAATGATGGACGATACAGTGCTGACCGCCCTGCTGTGTGCCGCTGTGGCGGCGCTGAGCGGGGCGGTCCTCTATCAGCGGATCGTTCTCCAGGCACAGATGCGACAAAGTCTGGAGGAGATGACCGCCGTCCTGGGCAGGGTACTGGACGGGGAGAGCGGGGAGCAGGTCATGGTCTTCACCCAGGACCAGGCTCTGACCGGTTTGATCGCCCAGATCAACCGGCTGCTGGAGGAACGGCAGAGAAGGCGGGCGGAGTACCGCCGGACGGAGCAGGCAGTCCGGCGTATGCTCGCCAACATCTCCCACGATATCCGAACCCCCATGACGGTGGTGCTGGGGTACCTGGAGATCATGCGGCTGCGGAAGGAGTGCCGGGAGGAGCTGCTGGAAAAGGTGGAAGCCCGGGCGGGGGAGGTCATGGAGCTGATGGATCGTTTTTTCACCTTAGCCAAGCTGGAGGCAGGGGATATGGAGCTGGAGCGGTCCAGGGTAGACGTAGGTGAGGTCTGTCGGGAGACTGTGCTGGACTTCTACCAGATCCTGACCCGCCAGGAGATCCGCGTGGAAGCAGAGATCCCGGAGGGAGCGGTGTGGGGGTGCTGTGATCGGGAGGCGCTGCGCCGCATCCTGAACAACCTGATCTCCAACGCGGTGCGCTACGGCGGCGACGGCGGATATCTGGGCGTGTCCCTGAGAGAAGGGGAGGACGCCCTGTTCCTGGAGGTGGCGGATCGCGGAAAGGGAGTCGCACCCGGAGCGGGGGAGCAGGTGTTCCAGCGCCTGGTCACCTTGGAAGACAGCCGAAGCAGCGGAGAGGGGAGCGGACTGGGGCTGTCCATCGCCAGAGAGCTGGCCCGGCGAATGGGAGGAGACATTGACCTGGAGAGTGTCCCCGGACTCCGCACTGTCTTTACGGTCAGACTGCCCAAATGGCAAGACGAAAGAGATTCGTAAGAATTGCGCAAATCTTCTGAAAAGTCCTGGGACTACAATGGGAAGGTGAAAGGAGGCAGAAGACACATGCCGTATATTCTGCAAACGGACCGCCTGACCAAGATCATTGGAGAAAAAGAGCTGGTCCGGGACGTGGACCTCCATGTAAGGAAGGGAGAGATCTACGGATTCCTGGGCCCTAACGGGGCGGGAAAGACCACAGTGATGAAGCTGGTGACCAACCTGTGGAAGCCCACCGGGGGCCGCGTGCTGCTGTTCGGAGAGCCCCTCACGCCCACCTCCTACGGGGTGCTGAAGCGGATGGGCAGCATCATCGAATTTCCCACCTTCTATCCCCACATGACAGGCCGGGAGAATCTTCAGATCCACTGTGACTATATGGGGTACAGCCGTCCCAAGGGCGTGGAAGAGGCGCTGGAGCAGCTGGAGCTGGACGACGCTGCCGACCGGCCGGTGGGGAGCTACTCCCTGGGTATGAAGCAGAGGCTGGGGATCGCCCGGGCCCTGCTGTGCAGGCCTGAGCTGCTGATCCTGGACGAGCCCACCAACGGCCTGGACCCGGCGGGCATCAAGCAGGTGCGGGATCTGCTGAAGCGGATGAGAGAAGAATATGAGATGACCGTGATGGTCTCCAGCCACATCCTCGGAGAGATGGAGGCCATGGCAGACACCGTGGGGATCATCCACCGGGGGAGGATGCGGGAGGAGATCTCTCTCCGTGAGCTGGAGGGAAGGGGCACCTCTTATCTCCATCTGACCGTGGACGACCCGGGGAGGGCCAGTGTCCTGCTCAGTGACGTGATGCACTTGGGCAGCTTCCGGGTCATGAAGGGCGGCATCATCCGGATCTATGACCGGCAGGCGTCCCCCCAGGAGGTGGCCGGCGTCCTGGCCCGGCACCATGTGGCGGTGGAGGAGATCGGAAGAAGATCGGAGACGCTGGAGGAGCACTTTTTGAAGCTGACATCGGAGGAGGGCAGCACATGGGAAAGCTGATCGAACTGGAATGGCGGAAAAACCGGATCGGGAACTGGGTGAGATGGGCGGCTCTCCTTGGGGCGGCGCTTGGCCTGCTGATTTTTGCCATGGCTTTCCTGGGGATCGCCAACGACCCGGAGACCGGTGTGCCTGACGCGGCGCCGGGGCATGGAGGGATCTCGTCCCTCATCGAACTGCTGACCAGTATGTGTTTTTTGGTGTTCACCGGGGTGATGCTCTCTGTTTTCATCGTGGGAGCCTATCAAAACGGGACCATGTCTCTTGTGTTCTCCTACCCCGTCCGGCGGCAGAAGCTGCTGGCGGCCCAGATGCTGGCGGTGTGGATCTTCTGCTTCGGCGCCCTGGCGGCGGCGAAGCTGCTGCTCTACGGCTGTGTGCTGGCAGGGAGCCGGTTTCTCCCCTCCGCCTTCCCTCTGGACTTTGACATGACCCGGGGAGCCTTCTATGGGCAGCTGCTCCTGCGCTCTGCCGTGACGGTCACAGAGGGCTTTATCGCCTTGTTCGCGGGGCTGGCCCTGCACTCGGCCAGAGCTGCCATTGTGACCTCCTTCCTGCTGGTTTTGCTGACCCAGGCCAACATTGGGAGCTTTACCATGGCGGACAGCGCGGTATTTCCCGCGGTGCTGACCGGCATCTCGCTCCTGTGCGCCCTGCTCAGCCTGCGGGGGGCGGAGACGCGGGACCTGATGTAAGGAAGGTGGAAGGACCGGGAGCGGCCGCAGATCAGAACAGAAGAGGAGGAGCCGCCCATTCCTGTGGGCGGCTCCTCCTTTGCACGTATGGGGAGAAAATGGGACTTGCAGCGGTCCGGCTCAGCAGCCGGCCATGGCCAGGGCCCGGTCCAGGATGGTGCCGGCGGCCTCCTCCTTGGACATGAGGGGCAGTTCCTCCGCACCGTCCGCGGTGATGAGGGTGAGCACGTTGGTATCCACCCCGAAGCCGGCCCCTGCCACCTTCAGGTTGTTGGCGCAGATCATGTCCACCTTTTTTTTCTCCAGCTTGGCCCGGCTGTTCTCTACCATGTCCCGGGTCTCCATGGAGAAGCCGCAGATGAACTGGCCAGGGCGGCGGTGCTCCCCCAGATAGGAGAGGATGTCATGGGTGCGGGACAGAGGGATGGACAGCTCCCCGTCCTTCTTTTTCATCTTGTCCCCGCTGTACTGGGCCGGGGTGTAGTCCGCCACGGCGGCGGCCTTAAAGATAAAGTCGGCCTGCTGGCAGGTGCGGGACACCGCCTGGAACATGTCCTCCGCGGAGATTACAGGGACCACTGTGACGAAGGGAGGGGGCTCCAGGGCGGTGGGACCAGAGATCAGGGTGACCTCCGCTCCCCGGAGCATGGCCATCCTGGCGATGGCGTAACCCATTTTTCCGGTGGAGTGGTTGGTGAGGTAGCGCACCGGGTCCAGGGACTCCTGGGTGGGACCGGCGGTGACCAGGACCCGCCGGCCCGCCAGGTCGTGGGGGAGGGCCAGGACGCGGAGGATGTGCTGGACCAGAGTGTCCGGCTCCGGCATCTTGCCGGGCCCCACAGCGCCGCAGGCCAGCCGGCCCGAGGCGGGGGCGATGACCTCCCACCCATAGCGGCGCAGCAGATCCAGGTTGTCCTGGGTCACCGGGTTCTCATACATCTTGGTGTTCATGGCCGGAGCGATCAGCTTGGGGCAGGGACAGGCCAGCACCGTGGTGGTGAGCATATCGTCGGCCAGCCCGTGGGCCAGCTTGGCGCACACATTGGCGGTGGCGGGGGCGACGATCACCAGGTCGGTGCGGTCAGCCAGGGCGATGTGCTCCACCTGATGGGAGAAGTTGCGGTCAAAGGTGTCCACCATGGTCCGGTTCCCGGTGAGCTGTTCAAAAGTGAGGGGGGTGATGAACTGGGTGGCGTTCCGGGTCATCACCACCTCCACTGAGGCGTGGAGCTTCACCAGCGCGGAAGCCAGTGCCGCGGCCTTATAGGCGGCGATGCCGCCGGTGACGCCCAAAAGGATGGTTTTTCCGCTGAACATTGCAAATCGCTCCTTTGCATAGAGCGGCGCGGGGCGCCGCTGTCGTTTTTTTCATTATAGCCGACCAGGCGGCAGATTGTAAAGGGCAGGGGGATATTTTGCGCGAGAGGAAAAGAATTGCAAAGTTTCGGTTAATTCCTGCCTTGTATTCCCACCGGCGGTCGGGTATAATGTGGCAGAATAAGGACCCGTGGGCGCGTCTCCGGCAAAGGGGGGCTGGCGGGTCAGAGAAAAAACGGGGGCCCTCCCCGCTGAGGTGAACAGATCATGCTGATCGCCATTGATATCGGCAATACCAATATCGTTATCGGAGGCATCCAGGGCGACGCCATCCAGTTCGAGGCCAGGATCGCCACCGACCGCATCAAGACCTCCGACCAGTACGGGGTGGAGATCAAGAACATCCTGGCCCTGTTCGGGGTGAAGCCCTGCGATGTGGACGACTGCATCATCTCTTCGGTGGTGCCGCCGGTCTTCAACTCGGTCTACACCGGACTGGTGAAGATGACGGGAAAGCACCCCCTGGTGGTGGGGCCGGGCATCAAGACCGGCCTGAACATCCAGATGGACGTCCCCTCCCAGGTGGGCAGCGACCGCATCGTCATCGCCGTGGCCGCGCTGGCGGAGTATGAGCCCCCCCTGATCCTGATGGACCTGGGGACGGCCACCACCATCGAGGTGGTGGACCGGGGCAGCACCTACCTGGGGGGCTGCATCATCCCGGGGGTGCGCACCTCCCTGGACGCCCTCACCTCCCGGGCGGCCCAGCTGCCCGGCATCCGGCTGGACCGGCCGGGCCGGGTGATCGGCAAGAACACGGTGGACTGCATGCGCAGCGGCATCATGTACGGCACCGCCGCCATGCTGGACGGCATGCTGGACCAGGTGGAGGAGGAGCTGGGCAGCCGGGCCACGGTGGTGGCCACGGGGGGGATGGCCCAGTTCATCGTGCCCCTGTGCCGCCGGGAGATCAAGCTGGAGAAGGACCTGCTGCTCAAGGGCCTGAACATCATTTACCAGAAGAACGCCGCCAAGCGGGGGGGGCGCTGAGACAAGGAAGAAAAAACTTGCAGCTGATCATAAAAATGGGATGTGCCAGGAAGGCATATCCCATTTTTAATGGAATTATCTGTATCAAGATGCTGTCGTCACGGAGCGAAGGAAGTCCAAAAGTTCATCAAATCGTTCTTGATCCACCGCCTCATATTTGCTCTCGCCCAGATAAATATATCCGTTTTCGAAAACGGATATATTTCCGATCTCTTCAAGCTGATCATTTACCTTGAAAAACCAGATCTCATATATATGCTGTCCGGTTTCAAATCGACGCACACCGAAAGAGGGGCCGCAGTATCGAATGTTCAGTGCATCGATCATTTCGATCAGCGGGGTGTCGTCCAGGCTGCGCGACTTTGATGAAACTGCGTTTGGCATCTCCGTGACAGTGTAGTCTGTGGCCTCAGATGGCTGGAAATCCAGGACATTGGACAGTTCTTTGGGAGAGAACACATAATAGATCCAGCCAACTAAAATCAATACCAAAACCAGAGCAGCCAATAGACCCGCCGCTTTATGGCGCTTATTGCTTTCAACCGCTGTCATATGGGAGTCCATCAACAACCGACTTCCTTCAATTTATTTTGGTCAATTTCAATAATAACATAGATTGTCAATGCGTGTCAATATGTCGGTATAAGACAAATTTGTTTTGCGGCTCCCCTGCTAGGCCATTTGTGAGCAAAGAGCACCGTGATCAGAAGAACGCTTCCGGCCGGAAGGCCGGCGTTTTTTTCTATAGGCGGAAAAATTTTTCTCCCTGGCGGCGCGACCTGTCGGGGCGGGACATGCTCTATATAAGTGAAGAGACAATGGAAAAGAGGTGAGGCCATGACGGATCAGGAATTGGTAGAGCTGTTCTGGCAGCGGCGTGAGGAGGCCCTGACCGGGCTCCAGGACAAGTACGGGGGCTGGTGCCGCTCCATCGCCGGCCGCATCCTGGGGGAAGAGCGGGACGTGGAGGAGTGTCTGGGGGACTGCTGGCTCCAGCTGTGGAACGCCATCCCGCCCGCCCGGCCCCAGCACTTCCGGGGCTATCTGGGGGCGGTGGTGCGCAACCGGGCCCTGCTCCTCCGCCGGCGGCGGGGACGGCAGGGGGACACGGTCTCTCTGGCCGCTCTGGAGCTGGCTGAGTGCCTCCCCAGCCGGGAGGGGCCCGAGGAGCAGGCCGAGGCGGCGGAGCTGGGGCGGGCCATCTCCGCCTTCCTGGGAGAGCTGGGGGAGGGGCCGCGTACCGCCTTCCTGCGGCGGTACTGGTACGCAGACACCGTGGAGGAGACCGCCGGGCACCTGGGCTGGTCGCTGTCCAGGACCAAGAGCGTCCTGTTTCGGACGCGGAAGAAGCTGAAAGCTTATTTGGAACAGGAGGGAATGTTGTGAACCGAGGAGAACGCATGATGGAGGCTGTGGGCCTTGTGGACCCGGCCTTGGTAGAACAGGCCGCCGGTCCGGCCCGGCGGCACAGCGCCCGCCGGCCCCTGCGGACCGGCCTGATCGCCGCCTGCCTGTGTGCGGCCCTGCTGGGGTCGGCGTGGGCGGCCAACCAGATCGGAGGGTTCCAGTCCCTGAAATTTTTTGAGGACCTGCTGCTCCCGGCTGAGCTCTCAGATGACGGCGAGGCGTTGGGGGAGGCGCACTACGACGGCTATACCCTGGAGGGAGGGATAGACTTCCTGGCGCTGGAGGATCTGCCCCAGGAGGCGCTGGACATGGCGGCGGAGCACCCCGCCTCCACGGTGAGGCTGGACCTGACAAGCTGGGAGGAGGCGGAGGCATACTTTGGCCTGGAGCTGCCGGAAAACACCTATCTGCAAGAACAGCTCCAGTCCGGTTTTCGGGCGGCCCTGAGCAGCGACAGCGAAGGCCCCACCGCCCTGGAGTGGACGGCGGAGTATCTGGATTCCGGCGTCCGGCTGGAGGTGTGGGTGACGGCGTACACCCAGCGGATGGAGCTGCCGGATCATCCGGTCAGCCAGAGCCATCTGCTCCCTTCGGATACCCAGTACACCACGGAGGAGCACACCGCCCCCAACGGCCTGTCCGCAGTGATGACCACGGTGGAGCAGGGCCCTGAAGACCCCTATTACGACAAATGGGGCGCCCGGATGTTCCGCGCCGACTTCGCGCTGGGCGGGGTGTGGTACCGTGTGGACGCCTATGACCGGGCGGAGCCTCAGCGGGCACGGGAGGCGCTGGAGGAGCTGCTGAACGGCTTCATGCTGTAAGTTGCCTGGGGCGCAGCCTCCGGGGCGGGCGGCCGCGCAGGAAATTTTACCGGTCCTCCCGGCCCGGCGTCCCTTGACAGGACCGGAGAAACTGGATATAATACCACCTGTATCACAGGCGCTGAGGGGGAGGAGTAACCGCAGTTCCCATGGCAGAGAGTGGCCGGACGGTGCAAGGCCATATGGGGAAGCGGCGAAGTGGCCCCGGAGCTCCGTTTTCGAGGCCCCAGCGGGGCGGTAGACAGCGGCGGGTCCTCCCGTTACAGAGGATAGGAGCGCCCCGCGAGGGGAATTCAGGTGGTACCGCGGACGATGACAGGTTCGCCCTGAGCCATGACCGGCTCAGGGCGTTTTTTATGGAGGGAGCGCAATGGAATTTGTAAATGAGACAGACTATGACTGGCGCGCCCTGCGAGCCCTGAACCGGGCGGCCATCCGCCTGGACAGGCGCTGGAGGAGCCTGCTGCTCCGGGCCATGGGGGTGCTCTGCGGCCTGATCCTGCTGCGGGGGGCCTGGACCTCCGGAGGAGGGGCGGGTCTCCTGTATGGGCTGCTGGGGGCGCTGATGCTGGTCTGGGCCCTGTTCCTCAACGAGATCCGGGCCTGGCTGGTGGGGCGGTTCGTGATGAAGGGCATCGCCCGGCACACCGCCCGGTTCACCGATGAAGGGTATGTCATCGCCAACCAGCGGGGGGAGCAGTCCTTTGACTACTCTTCCGTCCAGGCCCTGTGTGAGGACGGGCGCTACTTCTTCCTCATGCTCAGCCGCCAGCAGGGCAACCTGTTCGACAAGCAGGGCTTTCACACCGGGACCGCGGACCAGTTCCGGGCTTTCCTGGAGCGGAAGACCGGACAGACCATGAAAAAGCTGTGAGACCCGGGGCCGGAGGGCTCCAATCGGAATGAAAATACATTGGAAATAGGACGTGAACGACATGAGAAAAGAACTGCCAAAGGTCTATGAGCCCCAGGAAGTGGAGTCCCGGATCTATGAGACCTGGGAGAAGAACGGCTGCTTCCGGGGCCACCGGGACCCTAAGAAGAAGCCCTTTACCATCGTCATGCCGCCCCCCAACGTGACAGGGCAGCTGCATATGGGCCACGCCATGGACTCCACCCTCCAGGACATCCTCATCCGCTTTAAGCGGATGCAGGGCTACGCCGCCCTGTGGGTCCCCGGCACCGACCACGCGGGCATCGCCACCCAGATCAAGGTGGAGGAGGAGCTGCGCACCAAGGAGGGGCTGACCCGCTATGACCTGGGCCGGGAGAAGTTCCTGGAGCGGGTGTGGGATTGGAAACGCCAGTACGGCGGCCGCATCGTCCAGCAGCAGAAGAAGCTGGGCGCCTCCTGTGACTGGGACCGGGCCCGGTTCACCATGGACGAGGGCTGCTCCAAGGCGGTGCGGGAGACCTTCTGCGAGCTGTATGAGAAGGGCCTCATCTACAAGGGCAGCCGCATCATCAACTGGTGCCCCCACTGTGTCACGGCCCTGTCTGACGCGGAGGTGGAGTATCAGGACAAGCCCGGCCACCTGTGGCATATGCGCTACCCTCTGACTGACGGTTCCGGCTATCTGGTGGTGGCCACCACCCGGCCGGAGACCATGATGGGCGACACCGGCGTGGCGGTCAACCCCAACGACGAGCGGTACAAGCACCTGGTGGGCAAGACCTGCATCCTGCCCCTGATGGACCGGGAGATCCCCATCGTGGCCGATGAGTACGTGGAGATGGACTTCGGCACCGGCTGCGTGAAGATGACCCCCGCCCACGACCCCAACGACTTCGAGGTGGGCCTGCGCCACAACCTGGACACCATCCGGGTGCTGGATGACAACGGCAAGGTCAACGCCAACGGCGGCAAGTACGAGGGCATGGACCGCTATGAGGCACGGAAGGCTGTGGTGGCCGACCTGGAGGCCCTGGGGCTCATGGAGAAGATCGAGGACTACTCCCACAACGTGGGCACCTGCTACCGCTGCCACAACGACGTGGAGCCCATCATCTCCGCCCAGTGGTTCGTGAAGATGAAGCCCCTGGCCGAGGCGGCCATCAAAGTGGTGGAGGACGGGGAGACCCGCTTCGTCCCCGACCGATTTGCCAAGACCTATCTGAACTGGATGGAGAACGTCCACGACTGGTGCATCTCCCGGCAGCTGTGGTGGGGCCACCAGATCCCCGTCTGGTACTGCGATGACTGCGGACACATGACGGTCACCCGTGATGACCCGGACTGCTGTGAGAAGTGCGGCAGCAGGAAGATCCACCGGGACCCGGACGTGCTGGACACCTGGTTCTCCTCCGCACTGTGGCCTTTCTCCACCCTGGGCTGGCCGGAAAAGACGGAGGACCTGGACTACTTCTACCCCACCGACGTGCTGGTCACCGGCTACGACATCATCTTCTTCTGGGTGGCCCGGATGATCTTCTCCGCCTGCGAGCAGACCAAGAAGCCCCCCTTCCACACCGTGTTCATCCACGGCCTGGTGCGGGACGACAAGGGAAGGAAGATGTCCAAGAGCCTGGGCAACGGCATCGACCCCCTGGAGATCGCCGACAAGTACGGCGCCGACGCCCTGCGCTTCAACCTGGTCACCGGCAACAGCCCCGGCAACGACATGCGCTTCTACACCGAGCGGTGTGAGGCTATGCGCAACTTCGCCAACAAGATCTGGAACGCCAGCCGCTTCCTGATGATGAACCTGACCATCGACGCATGCCAGCTGCCCGGGAAGCTGGAGCTGGAGGACAAGTGGATCTTGTCCAAGCTGAACACTGCCATCCGTGAGATCACCGAGAACATGGACCGGTATGAGCTGGGCGTGGCGGCCCAGAAGATCTATGACTTCATCTGGGACGACTACTGCGACTGGTATATCGAGCTGACCAAGACCCGTCTCCAGGGGGAGGACGAGGACAGCAAGGTGAGGGCCCAGCAGGTGCTGTGCCATGTGCTCACCCAGATGCTCAAGCTGCTCCATCCCTTCATGCCCTTCATCACCGAGGAGATCTGGCAGGCCCTGCCCCACGAGGGGGACTTCCTCATGCTGTCCGACTGGCCGGTGGCAGACGCCGCTCTGGACTTCCCGGAGGAGGAGAAGGCCATGGAGCTGATCATGGATGCCATCCGTGGGGTGCGCACCCGCCGGTCTGAGATGAACGTGCCCCCCAGCAAGAAGGCCCACCTGACAGTGGCCACCGGGGAGCGGGACATCTTTGTCCTGGGCGTGCCCTTCCTGAAGAAGCTGGCCTATGCCAGCGAGGTGACCTTCGCCCAGCCGGGCACCGCCCCGGAGGCGGGCTCCGTCACCGTGGTCACCCATGCGGCCCAGATCTCCATGCCTCTGGCGGAGCTGGTGGACCTGGAGAAGGAGAAGGCCCGCATGGAGAAGGAGCTGAAAAAGAACAGCGACGAGCTCCAGAAGCTGAACACCAAGCTGGCCAATCCGGGCTTTGTCAATAAGGCCCCCGAGCATGTGGTCAAGGCGGAGCAGGAGCGGGCCGTGAAGCTCACCGAGCTGGTGGCCAAGCTGGAGGAGCAGCTCAAGACCATGTGATTCGGCACAGGAGCTGTGAACGCCGGAGGATAAGAGAAAACGATCTGACGAGCCGGACCGCGGGAGACCGCGGTCCGGCTTTCCGCGTCTTTTTGAGGTGGAAAAAAGGAAAAGCTGCTTCGGGGGATCTTTCCGGCGGCCGCTTCCCCGTTCCTAGCCCCATAAGGCCGGATGCCCGGAGCCGGTCATGCCCCGCCCGGTATGGCGGGCATACAGTGTACCCCCCTGTGCGGCTGGCTGGGGCTTTTCGGTATCCCTTTCATCAGAAAGAAGTAAAAAAGAATTTTATTAAAATAAAAATTTAGGATTGACTTTAATAAAATTAAAGTATATAATAAATATTGTGAAAGGGGGTAAAAGGATGGCAGTGGAACTGGTGCCCGAGTGGATGGCCGGTCTGGAGGAGGAGGACCTGGTGTTCATCAAAAAATTTGTGCTGTCCTCCGGCTCCCTCAAAGAGGTGGCGGGACAGTACGGCGTCACCTATCCCACGGTGAGACTGCGGCTGGACCGGCTGATCCAGAAGATCAAGCTGGGGGAGGACAGGGCGGCCGACCCCTACATTGCCCTAATCAAGCGTCTGGCGGTAAATGAGCGGCTGGACTTTGACACGGCCAAGCTGCTGATCGCCGCCTATAAGAAGGAAACAAGAAAGGATGAGATGACGTGATGAGCGGTTCCATAATGACAATATTGTTTGTGCTCCCTGTTGTTCTGCTCTCTATGCTGCTGCCCCTGGCCCTGGTGGTGGCCCTTCAGGTCTGGCTGTGCAGGAAGGGAAAGTGGCTGGGGCTGATCCTGCCCGCCATCACCCTGGCGATGAGCCTGATGATCTGCCTGTCGGTGGTCGGCTTCTCCACTGTCACCGGCGGAGGGGCCGTGCAGGTCACGGACGGGCACGGGAATATCGTGGAGGAGTACCACCGGGAGGAGGAGCATCACCAGCTCCAGCCTGCGGATCTGGCCATGGTGGGCGGTGTGTTCCTGGTATTCAACGTCCCCACTCTGGTGCTGGGCGGGATCTGGCTCTACTACAAGAACCGCCGGGAGTGGAAGGAAGACCTGAAGAAAATGAATATCCAGGATCTGGAGTAAAAGGTGGGGCGTCCCGGGGAGGGACGCCCCTTTTGCGGGGATCGCGGTTGAAATCCGTTCCAAAACATGATAATATAACTCAATAAAAAGCAGATCCGCCGCAGGCGGACATGAGAGGAGAGTCCCTATGCCGCTGCATGAATCAGGAGAAGATTATCTGGAGGCCATCCTGGTGCTCCATGAGCAGAAGGGCAACGTCCGGTCCATCGATGTGGCCCAGCACCTGGGCTACTCCAAGCCATCTGTGAGTCGGGCTATGTCCATCCTGCGCTCCAGCGGGTATATCACCATGGAACGGGACGGCCGCATCCTGCTTACCGAGGCGGGAAAGACGGCGGCAGAGTCGGTGTACGAGCGCCACCGCTTCCTGACCAAGTGGCTGATCCAGCTGGGCGTGACGCCGGAGGTGGCGGCAGAGGACGCCTGCCGCATCGAGCACGACATCAGCCCGGAGACCTTCGCCTGCCTGAAACGGCACGCGGGGGGCGGGGAGAGCTGACGCTCCGAACAGAAAAAATGACGCGGCGGACCGAGTCCCGGCCTGCCGCGTTTCTCCTTGCCTGAGGGGAAAAAGCTTGTTATAATAAAATCCAAAATACAGATCCTGTCGAACTGGGGGAAAACTGCCATGTCTACCGAAGAACTGGTCTCCGGCGTGCTGGAAGGGCTGAAGCTGAATGCCCTGGACCTGAGCGCCCTGTTCCGCACTGCCCTGCTCATTCTGGCGGGGGTCGTGGTGATCCGGGTCCTTCTGCGGATCGTGGACCGGATGCTGTCCAGATCTCAGAACCTGGGGTCAGTGGGGGGCTATATCCGCTCTGTGGTGCGGATCGCCCTGTGGTTCCTCCTGGTCCTGGTGGTGGCGGACTCCCTTGGCATCCCGGTGGCCTCCATGATCGCCCTGCTCAGCGTGGCTGGCCTGGCTATCTCCCTGGCGCTCCAGAACACCCTCTCCAACCTGGCGGGGGGCATCATGATCCTGGTGTCCAAGCCCTTCGAGGTGGGGGACTATGTGGAGGCGGACGGGGTGGGGGGCACGGTCATCTCCATCGGCCTGGCGTACAGCACCCTGGCCACCGTGGACAACAAGGAGATCTTTATCCCCAACAGCCAGGTGGCGGCGGCCAAGATCATCAACTATACCAAGCTGGGCAAGCGGCGGGTGGAGCTGACCTTCTCCGCCTCCTACGATGCGCCGACTGAGACGGTGAAGCAGGCGCTGGGGGAGGTGCTGGCCCAGTTCCCGCAGATCCTGGAGGACCCGGCCCCTTCCATCTGGATCTCCAAGTACGGTGCCAGCAGCATCGAATATGTGGTGCGGGTGTGGACCGCTGCGGGGGACTACTGGGACGTGTATTACGGCGTTATGGAGGGGGTGCGCCCCGCCTTCCAGCGCCACGGGATCCAGATGACCTACGATCATCTAAACGTCCACCTGCTGGAGAAGTGAGCCCTCAGACCAGCCGGGCGCCCCGTCCACGGGGCCTTCAGGGCATGGCCAGCCCGTGGAGAAAGCCGTCCAGCTGGGGAGAGAGGACCTCGCCCCCGATCACCGTGTTTTTGTAGATCAGCAGATTGGCCAGGATGCCGGTCTCACCGGTGGGGTAGTTGGTGATCTCGTAGGTGTAGCGCTTCACCCGCTTGCCGGCATATTTGGACAGGTCGAAGCCCTGCCCGCTTTGCAGGGCCAGATAGTCGTCATAGCTCGCATCCATCTCCTTGGGGATGAGCAGCTCCTCGGTGGCCAGGGGCTCGGCACTGACCTCCCAGCCGTAGGACTGGAGGTAGGCCACCCGGTCCTCGTTGCTCTTGACCCCCTTTGGGCTGGGGACGGCAGAGGCGGACGCCTCCCGGGCGGGGCCGCCGCCCAGGGTCAGCACCAGGGCGGCGCAGCAGGCCAGGGCGGCCACGGCCACCCCGATGGTCAGCTTTCGGTGGCGGGGCAGTTTTGCAGTCAGGATTATCACAGCGCATTCTCCTTCCAACGCCTTGGTTTCTACTCATGTCTATGAGGGGCGGGACAAATTTATGCCTGCCCTCATAAAGTCCGGACAGGAGCGCGGAGACGGCCGGCAGGCAGGAGGGGGCGGAGGAACAGGAGGACAAGTATGGCACAGGAGCGTCTGGACAAGCTGCTCTCCTCCACGGGGCGGTGGTCCCGCCGGGAGGTGAAGGAACTGATCCGCCAGGGGCGGGTGTGGGTGGACGGCGTCCCTGCCCGGCGGCCGGAGGAGAAGTGTGAGCCCGGAGCGGCCGGCCTCACTGTGGACGGAGAGCGGGTGGACTGCGCCCCTTTCGTCTATCTGATGCTCCACAAGCCGGCGGGCCTCCTGTCCGCCACAGAGGACCGGCGGCAGAAGACAGTGCTGGACCTGCTGCCGGAGCACCTGCGCCGCCGGGGGCTCTTCCCGGTGGGGCGGCTGGACAAGGATACCGAGGGACTCCTGCTCCTCACTGATGACGGTCCCCTCGGCCACGCCCTGCTCTCCCCCAAAAACCACGTGGACAAGGTGTACTACGCCAAGGTGGAGGGGCGGCTGGACCGGACGGACGCTGAGGCCCTGGCGGCGGGGATGGTGCTGGGGGACGGGCTGCACTGTCTGCCTGCGGAGCTGGAGCCGCTGGGGGACGGCTCCCAGTGTCATGTCACCCTGCGGGAGGGGAAATATCACCAGGTGAAGCGGATGCTGGCCGCCCGGGGGAAGCCGGTGGTCTATCTGAAGCGCCTGTCCATGGGGCCCATCGCCCTGGACCCGGCGCTGGCGCCGGGGGAGTGGCGGCCGCTGACAGGGGAGGAGAAGGCGCTGCTGCGGCGGGGAACAGCGGGAGATCCAGGTTTTTCGGCGTTTTGAACAAAAAATTATGCAAAACCTCTTGCCAAAACCGGGGGGGAACCGTTATAATAGGCGTAGTGTACAAGTAACACATGGGAGGGATCAATGTGTCCAGCAGGATGTTCCAGGGAGTCGTACTCCAGATGAAGGACGGCATCGACCGGGTGGTGGGTGTCATTGACGCGGACGGCATCGTCGTGGCATGCAGTGAGCTCACCAGTATCGGTGAGCATTGGTCCGGCGCGGTGGCGGCCATCAATGCCGCCGACAACGGGATCACCCGGTATGAGGGGAAGACCTTCAAGCCGCTGGCCGGCTGGGGCGCTCAGTTCGATTACGCCGCTTTTGTCCAGGGGGAGGACCCGGAGAGCGCGGCCCTGTGCGCCATGGCGGTGGTGGCCTTCAACGGAGCCAAGACCTCTTATGAGGAGAAGCACGACAAAGCCACCTTTGTGAAAAACATCATCTCGGACAATATCCTGCTGGGGGACATCTATACCCAGGCTAAGGAGCTGCACTTTGTCTCTGAGGTGCCCCGGGCAGCTTTCCTGGTGCGCCAGCTGGGGCAGGCGGATGTGAGCACCATCGATGTGATCCAGAACCTGTTCCCGGACAAGCAGACAGACTTTGTCATCTCCATCAATGAGACAGACGTGGCCCTGATCAAGCAGCTGCCCGAGGGGGCGGATGCCAAGGAGCTCCAGAAGATCGCCAAGCAGATCTCCACCGCGGTGAACCAGGAACTGGGCATCAAGGTGGTCATTGGAATCGGCACTGTGGTCAACCACATCCGGGACCTGGCCCGGGCCTATAAAGAGGCCGGCGTAGCCATCGATGTGGGCAAGGTGTTCGACACCGAGAAGACGGTCATCAACTATGAGAACCTGGGCATCGGCCGGCTGATCTATCAGCTGCCTACCATCCTGTGCCAGATGTTCCTCCAGGAGGTCTTTAAGAAGAACCCCATCGATGCTTTGGACCAGGAGACTCTGCTCACCATCAACAAGTTCTTTGAAAACAACCTGAACGTGTCCGAGACTGCCCGGAAGCTGTTCGTCCACCGCAACACCCTGGTGTACCGGCTGGAGAAGATCAAGAAGCTCACCGGCCTGGACCTGCGGGAGTTCGATGATGCCATCACCTTCAAGGTGGCGCTGATGGTCAAGAAGTACCTCATTTCCCGGGGAATCGAATCCTGAACCGAAGAACAGCACGCCCCCGCGCCGGGTCCGGCACGGGGGCGTTGATTTTTTGTGAGAGGAGGAAAAATTTGGAGGGCAAAAATGCCAAAATTTTTTTCTGGGAGGGGTTGCCGTTCCGGGGCGGCGCCGCTACAATATAGGAGCGGAAGCGACAAAATGGCCGCAAAAATCCATTTACATAACACACAAACTGTGATACACTTTGAGAAAAGCGCATCAGCCGCCCGCCCCTGGGAGAGAGCGTGCCAAAGGCACGACTTGGGGGAGTGGCGGCCGTCTGGCGGAGGGACACATGATACGGTTCATCGATGTATATAAAGAATACGACAACGGGACCAAGGCGCTGAAAGGGGTCTCCATGCGGATCGACGACGGGGAGTTCGTCTTTCTGGTGGGGCCATCCGGCTCCGGGAAGTCCACCATCATCAAGCTGATCACCGGGGAGATCGCCACCACAGAGGGGCGGCTGATGGTGAACGGCTACAACATGAACAACATCCGTCCAGGACAGGTGCCCTACATGCGGCGGACGCTGGGCATCATTTTCCAGGACTTCCGGCTCATTGAGAAAAAGACGGTGTATGAGAACCTGTCCTTTGCCATGCGGGCCATCGGCACCTCCACCCGGGAGCTGCGCCGGCGCATCCCCTATGTGCTGGAGCTGGTGGGGCTGGAGAAGAAGGCGGACCAGTATCCGGGGGAGCTGTCCGGCGGCGAGCAGCAGCGGGTGGCCATCGCCCGGGCTCTGGTCAACAATCCCAGCATGATCATCGCCGACGAGCCCACGGGGAACCTGGACCCCCAGCGATCCCTGGAGATCATGATGCTGCTGGAGCGCATCAACGAGCTGGGTACCACTCTGCTGGTGGTCACCCACGAGAAATCCCTGGTCAACCGGTTCTCCAAACGAGTCGTCGCCATCGAGAACGGACGGATCATCAGCGACGAGACAGGCGGGTATTACAACAATGGCGAGACGATTTAACGGAAAATACTATCTCAGCGAGGGCTTCCACTCTATCTTCACCCACGGCTTCATGTCCTTTGCCGCTGTGTGCATGATCGTGGCCTGCCTGCTGATCATGGGTTCCTTCACCCTGCTGGCGGTCAACCTGGACCACATGCTGGGGGACCTGGAGGACGAGAATCTGTTCCTGGCCTACATTGACGACAGCTACTCGGAGGAGCAGGCCCGGGCCCTTCAGCCGAAAATCGAGGCTGTCCCCAATGTGTCCCAGGTCACCTTTGTCACAAGGGCGGAGGCATTGGAGGATTTTAAGGCAGGGCGGGAGCAGAACGATTTGATGGACAGCCTGCCCCCCGAGGTGCTCCGGGATCGGTTCGAGATCCATGTCAAGGATATCGAGCAGATGGCGGCCACCGTGTCTCAGGTGGAGGCTGTCCGGGGAGTGGCCCATACCCAGGCGGCCATTGAGATCGCCCAGGGCTTCGTCATGGTGCGCAACATTGCCACAGGCGTGGCGGCTGTGCTGGTGGCCATGCTGGTGGTGGTCTCCCTGTTCATCATCGCCAACACCATCAAGCTGGCCACCTTCTATCGCAGGGAGGAGATCGCCATCATGAAGATGTGCGGTGCGACCAACGGCTTCATCCGCTGGCCCTTTGTGGTGGAGGGCATGATCCTGGGCCTTACAGGCGCCCTGGTGGCTTTCTTCATCCAATGGGGGCTGTATGAGGCGGTCTCCCGGCTGATCCTCCAGACCAACGGCCTGAGCCTGATCACCGTTCTGTCCTACGCCTCCATGGCGGGGAACATCGTGCTGGTCTTCTGCGGCGTGGGACTGGTGATCGGTGTGGGCGGCTCGGTGGTGGCCATCCGGAAGTTCCTTCAGGTATGAGATAAGGAGAAGCAGGTATGAGAAAAAAGACACAGAGGATCGTGATGGCGGTGCTGGCAGGGATCATGGCCCTGCTGATGCTGCTGCCCATCGTAGCCAATATTTTCGTCCACTGAGGGGAGGCGGCCCATGAAAAGACGCGCTATCCCCGCCATCAGCCTGGCGCTGGTGGTCCTCTTTTCCGCCTCCTTTCTGCTGGCTCTGCCAGGGGCGGTGTCCATGCCGGCCTCCGCCGTGACTCAGGCGGAGATCGATGCACTGAAGGAGAGCGCCGGCGAGCTGGAGCAGCAGCAAAAGGAGATCCAGGCCCAGTTAAACGCCATCGCCGCCGACAAGGACGAGGCATTGGAACAGAAGAGCCTGCTGGAGCAGCAGATCAACGTGATCCAGTCGGAGATCAACAACATCGACGCACAGATCGCCAAATATGACGAGCTGATCTCCCAGAAGGAGGACGAACTGGCTCAGCTGGAGCAGCAGGAGGCGGAGCAGTATCAGCTCTTCTGTGAGCGGGTGCGCTATATGGAGGAGGAGGGGGAGGTCTCCTATTGGGCCATCCTCTTCAACGCGGAGGATTTCTCCGACATGCTGGACCGCTTCATGATGGTGGAGGAAATCATGGCCTATGACAACGCCATCATGGACGAGCTGCTGGCCACCCAGGCCCAGATCGAGCAGGAGAAGGCGGAGCTGGAGGAGGCCCGCACCGCCCAGGAGGAAGCCCGGCAGAAGCAGGCGGACGCCAAAGCCAGGCTGAAGAGCCAGCAGGCGGAGGTAGACGCCCTCATCAGTCAGATCAGCAGCCAGGAGGACGAGTTGGAGGCCATGGAGGCCAAGCTCCAGGCGGCGGCCAAGGCCATGGACAACGAGATCGCCCGGAAAGAGCGGGAGCTCCAGGCCCAGCTGGCTGCCCAGGGCGTGACCATCGTCAGTGAAAAGGGCTTCAAGTGGCCCAGCTATGCCACCACCATTACCTCCCTGTTTGGCAGCCGTACGCACCCGGTCACCGGGCGGCCCAACAACCACACTGGAGTGGATATCGCCGCCGCCGGCGGAACGGACATCTGGGCCGCCAAGAGCGGCGTAGTCCTTACTTCCACCTACAACAGCTCCTACGGCAACTATGTGGTCATCAGCCATGCCAACGGAGAGAGCACCCTCTACGCCCATATGAGCAAGCGGCTGGTCAGTGAGGGAGATAAGGTGACCCAGGGACAGACCATCGGCCTGGTGGGGACCACCGGTTCCTCCACCGGAAACCACCTCCACTTTGAGGTACGCCTGAACGGACAGCGTCAGGACCCCCTGAACTATTTTAGAGGTTCCACCTTTACACTGCGGGCCAGTGGCAAGAGCGTGAGCTACACTGTGAGCTGAGAGAGGGGAGCGCGGCATGGAAGAGATGCGGTGTCCCTGCGGCGGGATCTTTCAAAGCCTGGGGATGGAATACCTCCGAACCGGAGCTGTAAGCGACGGTTTGCTGTTTGGACGGGATGCCAACGCTTGGGCAGAGGGAGCCATCCCGGTGGAACTGTTTTCCTGCGACCGCTGCCGGGCCCTGCGCTTCTGCGCGGAGGAGGAATGGGTGGCCCGCCGCCAGGAGGAGGAGCGGGAGAAGGCAGAGAGAGCCCGGAGACATGAGGAGCGGCTGGAACAGCAGCGGGAGGAACGGGTCCAGATAGCCATGAAAGACTATGCCTCGTACAGCGAGAAGCGCCTGCGGAAGATCGCGGACGGGGAGACCTGGAGCAATCACTGCGAGGAGGAGCGGGAGGCCGCCCGCCGCCTGCTGGAGTACAGGACGCCCCAGACCAAGAAAAATGACGTCCCCTGGGAAAAATAGGGGACACAGACAGAGACTTCAGGCGGCGGGCACAGGCCCGCCGCCTCAGCTTGTGGAAAAAGCCTCGCAGAGTTCGTGCCCGCAGGCGCGAACCCAGTTTGGATCCGTTTTCCCCGGCGACCTGTGCGTCGGGGAAAACACTGCTCAGGCTGCAAATGTGAGGGTTGTCCGCCGCAGGCGGTCAAACCCTGCGCGCGGCAGACTGCATCTTTCTCGAAAAAGTGGCTTTGCCACTTTTTCGACAATCTCAGGCGGCGGGGGCAGACCCGCCGCCTTTCTCAGTGCCCGGAGGCATAGGCGGGGACGGCGGCGGCATATGCTGTGGGGGAGGTGAGGGGCGTGCTGGGACAGGTGGTGTACCAGAGGGACGGGAAGGGGACTAAGGTGGTCCGGGCCCCGCTCCATGGGGTGCCGGTGCTCCGAGTGGCGCTGGACCCGGAGGGGTTCTGGGCCCGCAGACGGGCGGGACGGGCGGCCCGGCGGCTGGTCCGGCAGGGGGCGGCACGGGTGCTGGTGCCGGAGGATTTCCCCTTCTGGGAGGAGCTGAGCCGGGCCGGCCTGCGCCCTGTGGACCCCCTGCCCCTGCTCCGGTCCTGCGCCGCCCCTATGGCTCTGGCGCTGCTGCGCCGCCAAGGGGAGGACCCGCTGCGGGCGGCGGTGGCCCTGCGGGGGAGCCGGGCGGAGCGGGATCTGGTCCGGGCGGCGGAGGAGCTGTGCCCCAGGGTGCGGGATTTGTGCCTCTCCGTACAGACGGGCGGCGGGGAGCTGGAACGCTACCTCCACCGACAGTACGGTGTGGCCCTGCGGCCGGACTGGGCCGGCGTCCAGGCGGCCATCCGCTTCGATCCCCGGGCGGAGGAGGCGGGGCAGGCGGTCCTCTCCCTGTTTGGGCCGGAAGCGGATCTGGCGGGGCTGGCGGTGTCGGTCCCCGGCTTAGAGCGGCAGAAGGAGGGCCAGTGGCTGCCCCTGCTGGAGATCCTGTGGGAGACAGGGCGTCTGGAGCGCACTGACCTAGAATTTACTTGACAGACGGAGCCGAAAACACTATAATAGCACATACTGCATCCATATACCCATTTTCATATTCTGGAACGATCATCCGCCCCGGGGCCGCCCCGGAGAGCGGTCTGAAAGGTGTGCAACGAGTCATGGCAAAGGAATATAAACTCAGCCCCCAGCGCCTGAAAGAGCTTCAGGACGAGATGAATTATCTGAAGACAGTTCGGGAGAAGGAAGTGGCCGAGCTGATCAAGGAGGCCCGCTCTTTCGGAGACCTGTCTGAGAACAGCGAGTACGATGAGGCCAAGAACGAGCAGGGCAAGCTTTACTCCCGCATGGCTGAGATCGAGGAGATCCTGTCCAACTATGTGGTCATCGAGGAGGAGCCCTCTGACGGCAGCTCTGTCCGCCTGGGCTCCACGGTCACCGTGCTGGACGAGGAATTCGACGAGACTATGGTGTACAAGATCGTGGGCTCTCAGGAGGCCGACCCCATGAACGGGGCCATCTCGGAGGACTCCCCCTTCGGCAAGGCCCTGCTGGGCAAGAGCGAGGGAGACCAAGTGGTGGTGGACGCCCCCGCCGGACGCATCGAGTACAAGCTGCTGAAGGTGGAGCAGCGCTGAGCGCCCCGCCATCCACAGAGATAGGAGAGAGACAACATGGCTGAAGAGAAGAACCAGGAGCAGAACCTGTCCCAGCTGCTCCAGATCCGCCGGGACAAGCTGAAGGAGCTCCAGGAGGGGGGGCGTGACCCCTTCCAGATCACCAAATATGAGGTCACCCACGACAGCGCCGCCATCAAGGCGGATTTTGACGCCATGGAGGGCAGCCAAGTCTCGCTGGCCGGGCGGCTCATGTCCAAGCGGGGCATGGGCAAGGTGTCCTTCTGCGACCTGCAGGACAAGTCGGGCCGCATCCAGCTCTATGCCCGCCGGGACGAGATGGATGGGGAGGAGTACGACCGCTTCAAGAAGCTGGATATCGGCGACATCGTGGGAGTGAAGGGCATCGTGTTCCGCACCCAGCGGGGGGAGATGTCCATCCGGGTGGAGGCGGTGACCCTGCTGTCCAAGTCCCTTCTGCCCCTGCCGGAGAAATTTCACGGCCTGACCAACACCGAGCTGCGCTACCGCCAGCGATATGTGGACCTGATCGTCAACCCGGAGGTGAAGCGCAACTTCATCATCCGCTCCCAGTTCATCAAGCATGTGCGGGACTTCCTGGACGGCCGGGGCTATATGGAGGTGGAGACCCCCGTCCTGAACACCATCTCCGGCGGCGCCACTGCCCGTCCCTTCATCACCCACCACAACACCCTGGACATCGACATGTTCATGCGCATCGCCACCGAGCTGCCCCTGAAGCGTCTCATTGTGGGCGGTCTGGACCGGGTGTATGAGATCGGCCGCATTTTCCGCAATGAGGGCATGGACCCGAAGCACAATCCGGAGTTCACCACCGTGGAGCTCTACCAGGCCTACGCCGATTTCAACGACATGATGGATCTGTTCGAGGACCTGCTCTCCTCCGCCGCCCAGAAGATCCTGGGCACCTATCAGGTGGAGTGGCAGGGGGAGCAGATCGACCTGACTCCCGGATGGCCCCGCATGCCTATGCATGAGGCGGTGAAGCAGTACTGCGGCATCGACTTCATGGCCATCAACAGTGACGAGGAGGCGGTGGCCGCCGCCAAGTCCATCGGCGTGGAGCTGCCCGAGACCGCGGACAAGACCTGGGGCAACGCCCTGTATGAGTGCTTTGATCAGAAGGTGGAGGAGAAGCTGATCCAGCCCACCTTCATCACCATGCATCCGGTAGATGTGTCCCCACTGGCCAAGCGGTCCCCCAAGGACCCCCGGCTCACCGAGCGGTTCGAGCTGTTCATCTGCCACAGTGAGATGGGCAACGCCTTCTCCGAGCTCAACGACCCCATCGACCAGCGGGGCCGCTTCCAGAAGCAGGTGGAGCTGCGGGATAAGGGAGATGACGAAGCCGGCATGATGGACGAGGACTTCCTTACCGCCCTGGAGTACGGTATGCCTCCCACGGGCGGTCTGGGCATCGGCATCGACCGCTGTGTCATGCTGCTCACCAACAGCGACTCCATCCGGGAGGTCATTTTGTTCCCCACAATGAAGCCGTTGGACTCCGACAAGAAGGTTTCCAAGGAAGTTTCGGCTCCTGCGGAGGCTACTCAGACGGCTCCCGTTGTGGAAGAAAAAATTGATTTTTCCAATGTTCAGATTGAGCCTTTGTTTGAGGATCAGGTCGATTTTGACACCTTCTCCAAGAGTGATTTCCGTGCCGTAAAGGTCAAGGAATGCGAAGCTGTGAAGAAGTCCAAAAAGCTCTTAAAGTTCGTTTTGGACGACGGAACCGGCGTAGATAGGGTCATTTTGAGTGGTATTCACGAATATTATGAGCCGGAAGAACTGGTCGGTAAGACCTGCATTGCAATCACCAATCTGCCTCCGAGAGCGATGATGGGTATCGACTCCTGCGGTATGTTGATCTCAGCCGTGCATCACGAAAACGGTGAAGAAAAGTTGCATTTGCTGATGGTCGATCCTCACATTCCGGCAGGCGCAAAGCTCTATTGATTGACCTAAAATTGTCGGTGCTTACGCCACAACTTACGCCAATTTACTCCGAGCTTACGCCAAAAATGCGTTTGGAATTTTGCGATTGCAGACAAGTTCCGATAGCATACGATAATTTCATATGATTTAAGCCCGCTGATTTCGGTCAGCGGGCTTTTTCTATTTCTGCCCCTATTACATCTCTGAGATGTGATAGGGGCTTTTTTTATCCCTGAAAGGTGGTCGAAAAAAATTTTTTGAAAAATCTCAAAAAAACTTCGTACAAATCGAAAAAAATTTCCCAGTTGGTTAGTGAGGGCAAAACCTCACGAACCTTGAAAATCGAATAGACATTCAACAGGTACATTCCTGATCGGGGGTGAAAGCCCCAGCCGGATGAAGGTGCGCCACGAACTTCCTGCCCACAAGGGTTATCACGGAAAGCAAGGTTGGTAGCGATTCCGAACCATTCTGAAATATCCGCTTGCTGCGGATAAGGCGATGAAACGATTCAGGGACAATGATACTTCCCTATGGGGCTGGCGGAGTACCCGGCAGAGGTGAGATTCCTATGAGTTCGGTCAGCAGCCGAACGCCTGTTGATTTCCTTTTACGCATTTGGGGGATGAGATCGAGTTAAATGCGACCACCAAAGCACAGGACTTCGCTTCCTGTGTTTTGGTGGATCAAGCGATCCAAATCTAATAAGAAGTCTGCAAATAAAAAGTCAATAGGGAGATGAAGAAAAATTGAGGAAGAGAAA
>NZ_JANGBZ010000032.1:0-32018 GCF_024462915.1 Clostridium sp. DFI.5.61 | reverse complement strand
ACCAGGAAGCAGGACCGCCGCTCCGCCCCCCCCCCCCCCCGGGGGGGGGGGGGGGGGGCGGCTTTGGAGCCCATTGGCCCATGTCCGGCCTGGAATGGGACGCTCAGCACAATAGGGCGCGCCTGGCCTCCTCCTCCAATATCCCGGCAAAGACGTCCAGATAGCGGGGGTGATACATCCGCCGGTTGGTCACCAGCTTCAGTTCGTTACGCACGTCCAGATCCGGGACATACAGCCGCCGAAGAATGGGCTCCGGACCCTCCAAAAGGTGCCGGACGTCCCGCAGGTGCATAGCCGGGCAGAAGCAGGCCCCCAGGCCCTGGGCCGCCAGCCGGAGCTGGAGGTCATAGTCCCCCGCCGTGATTTGAAATGCGGTGGCGAGCCCGTGCTGCCGGAAAAAGTCTGTGATCCGGGCCTGAGTCTTGCTGATGGTCGGGCTGAAGATCAACGGTAAGCGCGATAGCTGCGTCTCGTCAATGGTATCCCCCGCGCCCCCTTGAGGGAAGCAGCGGTCCAGCAGGGCCCCGGCAATCACGAGATAGACTGTCTCCGAGCCCACCGGCGTGAAGCAGAAGTGGGGACGCTCCTCCGGATCTACACCCAGGAACAGGTGCAGCGTCCCCTGCCCCAGCTTGTCTTCCAGAACGGCCGTGTCCCCGTGGACCACCTCCAGGCGCACGTGGGGGAACTCCCGGCAGAATCTGGCCGCCGCCGGGGGGACCAGGATGCGCGCCCGCGCGATGTGCATCCCCAGGCGGATGGTCCCCTCTGTATCCTCCCTCAGGTCCCGGAGCCGGTCTTCCAGGCTCTCCTCCAGCAGCCGCACCTGCCGGTAGGTGGCCAGCACGGCCTCCCCTGCTGGGGTCAGGGCAAATCTGGGCCGCCGCTCAAACAGGAGCCCGTACTGCTTTTCCAGACGCCGGATATGGTTGCTCATATCCTGCTGGCTCACCATGACCCGCTCCGCAGCCCGGCTGATGCTCTCCTCTTCCGCCGCGGCCAGAAAGTATTCCAGACTGATATTCACCGCTCTCCCTCCCTAAATACAACTTTTTTGTTTATAAAATAAATATAAAATGTGTTTGCGGTTTTGTCAATCCGCTGGTACACTGCTAGATGAAAACAGCCGCACAGGAAAGGAGCGCTGAACATGCCAGAGGAGAAGATGCACTTTAAGGATTACCGAAGCGGGATGCTGACCAACGGGATTGAGCGGGCGGCTCACCGGGCGCTGCTGTACAGCACCGGTCTGGACCGGGAGGACCTGGGCAAACCCATGATCGCAGTGGTCAACTCTTTCACCGAGATGGTACCAGGCCACTTTCACCTGCGGGAGCTGGCGGACTTCGTTAAGCAGGGGATCATCGAGGCGGGGGGCATCCCCCGGGAGTTCAGCACCATCGCCATCTGCGACGGCATCTGCCAGGGGCACAAAGGGATGAGCTATCCCCTGCCCAGCCGGGAACTCATCGCCGACTCCGCCGAGTACATGATCGAGGCCCATCAGTTCGACGGCATGGTGATGCTCCCCGGCTGCGACAAGATCGTCCCCGGCATGCTGATGGCCGCCATGAGGCTGAACATCCCTGCCATCGTCATCCCGGGCGGGCCCATGCTCCCTGGAAAGTACAAGGACATGGAGGCGATCACTCTCACCGACATGCGGGAGCTGATTGGCCGCACCCAGACCGGCAGGCTCACCGAAGACGAGTTGATGAAGATCGAGGAGGCCGCCCTGCCCGGCGTTGGCACCTGCTCCATGCTGGGCACAGCCAATACCATGAGCTGTCTGGCCGAGGCCCTGGGCATGAGCCTGCCCGGCTGCGGCCTGGCCCACGCGGTGAGCGCGAAAAAACGGCGCATCGCCAAGCAGTCGGGCCGTCGGATCGTGGCCATGGTGAAGGAGGACCTGACGCCCCGTAAGATCATGACCCGGGAGGCCCTGCGCAACGCCATCAGAGTAAGCATGGCCATGGGAGCATCCACCAACAGCACCTTACATCTGCCCGCCATCGCCCATGAGGCGGGCATCCACATCACCCTGGATGACTTTGATGAGCTGAGCCGGGAGATCCCCTATCTCTGCAATATCAAGCCCTCCGGGCAGTACCCCCTCAGTGTACTGGAGGAGCAGGGCGGGGTCCCTGCGGTGATGAAGGCCCTGGAGCGTAAGCTGGACCTGGAGCAGATGACGGTCAGTGGAAAGACGGTGGGCGAAAATCTCGCCGGGGTTGAGCTGGTGGAAAACGATGTCATCTTCTCCCTGGACCACCCCAAGAAGCCAGAGGGCGGCCTGGCTATTCTTCACGGCAATCTGGCCCCCAAGGGCGCAGTGGTGAAACAGGCGGGGGTCAAGCCCAGCATGCACTACTTTGAGGGGCAGGCCCGGGTCTTCACCTCCATGGAGGAGGCCAGCTGGGCGGTGTCCAACGACAAGATCCAAAAGGGGGACGTGCTGGTCATCCGGTACGAGGGGCCCAAGGGTGGTCCTGGGATGCGGGAGATGCACATGACATGCTCCCTTATTGTAGGCCGTGGGATGGACGAGGACTGTGCCCTGGTCACCGACGGGCGCTTCTCCGGCTCCACCCGGGGGCCCTGTATCGGCCACGTGTCCCCGGAGGCTGCCGCCGGCGGCCCCATCGCCGCAGTGGAAGAGGGTGACAGAATCATCATCGATATCCCCAACCGCACCCTGACCCTCTGTGTCCCGGAGGAGGAGATCCAGCGCCGCCTGGAGCGGGTCCGGCACATCCACAAGCCGGCTACCCCGGCGCTGGAGCGCTACGCGGCCCTGGTCACCAGTGCCGATCAGGGCGCGGTGCTCCAGCTGCCCCGGGAGCAGTGACGGCTACAGCTGTTTCGGTGTAAGCATCCGTGTTTGAACATATTCTGCCTGATATGATTTGGAGTGTGATATGGTATGAAGCTGCCTGAGCGCATCACCGTTTGCGAGGTAGGGCTGCGGGACGGCGCGCTGAGGGGCTCATGGGCCACCCGGGAGACAGCTATGTGCTGCGGGCGGGAAAGAACAAGGACATCCTGCTGGTCATTCCCACCGGGCAGGGCGGCAATCCCACCCTGAGATAGCGAGGCGGCGGCCCTCTCCCCTGCGCAGGCCCGCATACAAAAGAATGACCACGAGAGTCGAGACAAGACCTCCCTGCTGGAGCTGCTGTTCCGCAGGGAGGTCTTCTGCTGCTTCCGTCCCGCTTTGCCCGCAGCTTCGGCAGCCGGGACAAAAAATTTTGTTCCAAAGTGAAAGGAATCGGCTTCCTTCTGCACATATAGGGTGTAAGGCCTTTCAAGGAGAGACATATATGTTTTCAAACGAAGCATTTGCCCGAACCGCGGAGCGGTACATGGACACCATCTATCGCGTGGCCTATGGCTGGCTGAAAAATCCGGATGACGCAAATGATGTGACGCAGGATGTACTGATCGAGCTGTACAAGACAGAAAAGGCGTTTGAATCGGACGCCCACCTCAAAAACTGGCTCATCCGCGCCACCGTCAATCGCTGTAAGATGCTCTTCCGCTCACCGTGGCGCAGGCTGGAGAACATCGATGACTACACCGAGATGCTGGGATTTGAGCATGAGCGGGACCAGGAGCTGTTCAAAAGCGTCATGTCCCTGGACAAGAAATACCGTGTACCGCTGCTGCTCTTTTACTATGAGGGGTACTCCACAGCGGAAGTGGCATCCATGCTCCGTATCCCGGAAAAAACGGTCAGCACCAGGCTGTTCCGGGCAAGGGCAAAACTCAAAACGATTTTGGAGGAGGAATCACCATGACAGAGCAGGAACGGTTTCAGAGGGCATTTGCCCCACTGCATGCCCCCTCCGACACACTGACGGAGGTAATGAAAATGACAGAGCAGACGCATAGAAAGAGCGGCCGCAGGACCGCAGTCATCGCCCTCGCGGCCGCACTCCTGCTGGCTACGGGAAGTGCGGCTTATGCGGCCGACCTGGGGAGCATCCAGCGCAGGGTGCAGCTTTGGCTCCACGGCGATCAGACAGACGCAGTCATGACAGTAGAGCCGGGGCACTATACGCTGGAGTACACAGATGAAAACGGCGAGACACAGCAGCGCGGCGGAGGCGGTGTGGCCTTTGAGCCGGACGGCACCGAACGGCCGCTCACCCCGGAGGAGCTGATGGAGCATCTCAACGCGCCGGAGGTCTCCTATGAGGATGACGGCTCGGTGTGGATCTACTATTACGGAGAGAAGCTGGACATCACCCATCAGTTCGACGATGACGGCGTTTGTTATGTACAGCTCACCAACGGGGAGGAGACTGTCTACCTGACTGTCAAGTATCAAAACGGCTATGCGATGAGTTCGCAGAAATACCTCTCTCCCCATGAGTTCAACTGACATGAGCAGCATTGAGCAGCCCCGCATGGCGTGCCATGCGGGGCTGCCTTCTTTCCGCCCTCCTGCCCCGGAGGGCCTCTATTCTATCCCCAAAGGCTGCTCCTTTGCCCTCTGCCGGCCGCAGCAGAAGTCGCACTCCGGCTCGTGGTCGTCGATGATCCCCGCCGCCTGGAGGTAGGAGTAGATGATAACGGAGCCCACGAATCTCATCCCCCTTCCCTTCAGGTCCCGGGAAACTGCGTCGGACAGGGGCGACGATGCCCGGAGGAGCCCGTCCCGGTGGACCACCTGCTCCCCCCGGGTGAAGTGCCAGAGATAGTTGGAAAAGCTGCCGAACTCCTCCTGGATCGTTAAAAAGATCCTGGCGTTGTTCACCGCCGCAGCGATCTTCCGCCGGTTGCGGACGATGGAGGGGTCGGCAGCCAGGGCGTCCATCTTCTCCTGGGTGTAGGCGGCCACTTTGCGGCAGTCGAAACCGTCAAAGGCTGTCCGAAAGCTCTCCCGCTTGTTCAGGATACACTCCCAGGACAGCCCCGCCTGAAAGGATTCCAGCACCAGCAGCTCAAAGAGATAGCCGTCATCATAGTGGGGCCTCCCCCACTCCTCGTCGTGGTAGCGGATATAGCGGGGGTTTTTCAAGTTGACCCACCTGCATCGCCTTCTCTCCATGGGCCCCTCCCTTACGGCGCGGTGCTGTTGTCGGGGACGAAGAAGCGGTCCGTCTCCACCCCCTCGTGGTCCAAAAGCCAGAGCTTCTTGTCGATTCCCCCGGCGTATCCGGTAAGGCTGCCGTCCGCCCCCACCACCCGGTGGCAGGGGATGAGGATAGAGATGGGGTTGTGGCCCACCGCGCCCCCGACCGCCTGGGCTGACATGCTGGCCCGGCCCAGTCGGGCAGCCACGGTCCGGGCCAGTGCGCCATAGGTGGTCACGCTCCCATAGGGGATGCGGCACAGCTCCTCCCAGACTGTCCTCCGAAATTCCCCGCCGCCGGGGTCCAGCTTCAGCTCACCGGAATCCGGCCGCTCCCCCGCAAAGTAGCGGGACAGCCAATCCCCGGCCTGGAGCAGCACGGGGTGGCCCTCCATGGGCTCCGCCGGCTCCTTCAGGGAACCCAAAAAGTATTTCTGTCCCTCCAGCCAGAGGCCGGCCAGTGCGTCCCCCCTGGCCGCCAGGAGCAGAGCCCCCAGAGGGGACTGATAGTGGGTGGTATAGACCATCGCTGCACCGCCTTTCCAAGTCTTCCATAGCGATCCCAGGGAGTTCCCCATGATCCGCCCGTTTTTTACAGGTCATCCTATTATACCACAGGATCACAAAAATGACGGCCATTTTCTGCCCTAGGCAGGATTTTTCTCTGCCTGTCCCCGGCAGGCGTCGCCTACGCCCGAAGCATTATCTTCTCCGCCGAGGCGGAGAGCGAGGCTATGGCCCAGCTGCCCAGTAAGGAAATTGCCGCGCTCGCGCGGGTCACTGCGCCGGTTGCCCCGCATATGAAGCAGGGATTTGAGGACATCCCGGTGAGAGAGAAATGGCCATCAACACCGCCAATATCATAGGAGCGCTTTACAGAGGGCTGCGTCCTGACCCGCCCCCTGTTCCCCAGCAGGTTCATCTGCTGTGAGCCGCTCCCGGACAAGGTGGACTGTGTGGTGTTCTGCTCCAAGAACCGCCGGCCCATCCTCCCCTGTCTCCCCCCGGCAGCGCTAAATTTGTCAGCTTTGTGTATAGATTTTGTTAAGAAATTATTGTAAAATACAACTGTTGATAGATACAACAATAAAAAGGGAGGCAGGGACCATGCAGGACCGGAGCGAGATTTTCCGCCGCATCAAGCAGCAGTATTTTCGAGAGCAGCTGGCGCCTCTGGGATTCCAGCCCATGGACGGCATGATACTCTACCTTCTGTGGGGCAGAAACTGCCTGCGTCAGGAGGACATCGCGGCCCAGACCGCCCTGGATAAGGGGGCAGTAGCCCGGAGTGTGGCCCGTCTGGAGGAGCGTGGCTTAGTGGAGCGCTGGGTGAGTGACCAGTGCCGGCGTGAGAAGCAGGTCTCCCTTACCCCGGCTGGGGAGGAGCGCGCTGGGGCCGTCCAGAAGATCCTGGAGAGCTGGAACGACATCTGCTGCCGGGGGTTCTCCTCCGAGGAACGGACACTGTATAACAGCTTTTTGTCCCGGATCATCGAAAATGTCATGCAATACAAAAGAGGAGAGGAAGGGGACGATGGTTAAAAATCTGACAGAGGGCAAGCCTCTCAACCTGCTGTTTTTCTTTGCCCTGCCTATGGTGGCGGGCAATCTGTTCCAGCAGCTGTACAACATGGTGGACACCGCTGTAGTGGGCAAGTTCGTGGGGGAGGACGCGGTGGCAGCGGTAGGCTCCTCCTTCCCCATCGTGTTTTTGTCGGTGGCGGTGGCCTCCGGGCTGTCTATGGGCTGTAACGTGGTGGTCTCCCAGCTGTTCGGGGCCAGGCGCATCCACGAGATGAAGACCACCATCTCCACCGCTATCATCTCCCTGAGCGTGCTGGGTCTCATCATCATGGCCCTGGGGACGGTGTTCGCCGGCCCTCTGCTCCAGCTGCTGGGCACCGACCCGGACATTATGGATGACTCCCGGCTGTACCTGCGGATCTACTTTGGAGGAGCGGTGTTCCTGTTTTTGTACAACACCCTCAACGGCATCTACAACGCCCAGGGGGACAGCAAAACGCCGCTGATCTTTCTCATGATCTCCAGCCTGACCAACATCGTGCTGGACCTGCTCTTCGTCATCCAGTTCAACATGGGGGTGGCGGGGGGGGCCTGGGCCACCCTGATCGCTCAGGGAATGTGTGCCATCGCCTCCCTGGTGGTGATGTTCCAGCGGATGAAGAAGCTGCCCTGTGAGCCGGAGCGGGCCAACATGAAGATCCCCCTGTTCCACATGACGGCGGTAAAGCGCATCGCCCAGATCGGCCTGCCCTCCATGCTCCAGCAGTCCCTGGTCTCCCTGTCCATGATGATGATGCAGGGACTGGTCAACTCCTTCGGCAAGGTGCTGGTCGCCGGCTACACCGCCGCCACCAAGATCGACACCCTGGCCATGCTGCCCAACATGAACTTCTCCAACGCCATGTCCAGCTATACCGCCCAGAACATCGGCGCTGGCAAGTACGACCGGGTGAAGGAGGGCCTGAAGGCCTGCCTGTTCATGGTTGTGGTCTTCTCCCTGGTCATCACGGTGGTCATCTTCCTGTTCGGCAGCCAGCTGCTCTCCCTGTTCCTGGACCCGGGAGACACCTCCGGCGCCATGGGCTACGGGCTGGCCTACATGCGCACCGTCTCCGTCTTTTACATCCTCATGGGCGTTCTCTTCGTTCCCAACGGGATGCTCCGGGGGGCCGGAGACATGGGGGCGTTCACCCTCAGCTCTATGGCGAACCTGTTCTCCCGAGTGGCCATCGCCTACGCGCTGGTCTATCTGACCCCCTTCGGCGCCAACGCCATCTGGTGGTCCATTCCCGCCGGCTGGGCCGTGGGCGCGGCGGTCTCCCTGCTCCGGGTGAAGAGTGGAAAGTGGATGCGGACCGCAGTGGCCGACCGGTAAGCACAGATCTGTCAAAAAAGCGGCTTGGCTCCAGGCGGAACGGCGGCCAGAAGGCCGCCGTTCCGCCTTCTTTTCCAGCATAAGCGGTACATATTTTGCCTCTCTCCTGCACATCCTAGCGCTGACCTGACCGAAAACACGCAGGAGGGAACATCTATGGACCACACACGCCGAACCGCGCTGCTGTCCGCAGCTGCGCTCTGCCTGGTACTGGGAGGGCTGTTCTGGCTGGCTGTGCGGGAGGACACTCCCGTCCCCGCTGCCGCCCCGGCGGCAGTGGCCGCCTCCACCGACAACTGGGGCCTGTCCTTCCAGACTGAGGGGGAACCCCCTGTGGGCAACGCCACCGCCCAGTCCCTGGCCCAATACGACGCCTACTATGTGGGGGACACGACCCAGAAGGTCCTCTACCTCACCTTTGACTGCGGATATGAGAACGGCTACACCGCCCAGATCCTGGACGTGCTGAAGGACCATCAGGCCCCGGCCGCCTTCTTTGTAGTGGGACACATGATCCAGTCCTCCCCCGACCTGATCCGCCGTATGGTTCAGGAGGGGCACATCGTGGGCAACCACACCTTCCACCATCCGGACATGTCCGCCATCTCGGACCAGAGCAAATTTCAGCAGGAGCTGGAGGAGCTGGAACAGCTGTACCAGGAGACCACCGGCCAGACCCTCCCCCGGTTCTACCGCCCTCCGCAGGGAAAATACAGCGAGGAGAATCTGCGCCAGGCCCAGGCCCTGGGCTACCGCACCGTGTTCTGGAGCCTGGCCTATGTGGACTGGTACGTGGATGACCAGCCTACGGCGGAGGAGGCCTTCTCCAAACTCATCCCCCGCATCCACAATGGGGCCATCGTGCTGCTCCACTCCACCTCCCGGACCAACGCCGAGATCCTGGACGAGCTGCTCACCCGCTGGGAGGACATGGGCTACACCTTCGCCTCCCTGGAGGACCTGCCTGACCAGACGGCATAAAACGTCCATGCCGCTTTTCCACAGAGCGCCGGCCCTGCCCCCAAATAAAGGGCGGGGCCGGCGCTCTGTGGAAAAATCTTTGCAGAGTTCGCGTCCGCACGCGGACAAACCCTGCCCGTGGCAGACTGCCTCTTTTCGACCGTCTCGCTTCCCCCGTCTCGGACGCTTATTTCACTTCCACCATCACAGTGGGGCGCTTCCGGTATGTGGCCAGGCTGACTCCCACCAGCAGGACGCCGCAGGCGATGGCGCCGGGGACGGTGGCACCCAGACCCATGGGCTCGCCCACCAGCTTCCAGACCACGGTGACCACGAAGCCCCCCAGCATCCCGGCCATGATGCCGGCGCTGGTGGCTTTCTTCCAGTACAGAGCCGCCAGGGCGGGCAGTCCGGCCGCCGCTGCGTAGAAGGCCCAGGCGAACATGAGCACGTCGTAGGCACTCTTGATGTACAGGGCGATGACCAGTGCCCCCAGGGCCAGCACCACCGAGGCGATGCGGGAGAAAAGGATCTCTTGCTTCTCCTTCATGGCGGGGTGGAAGGTCTTGCCTAGGTCGCTGACCACCGTCTGGACAGAGACCAGCAGATAGCTGTCCGCCGTGCTCATCATCACGGAGAGGATGCCGGACAGGGCCAGCCCCGTCAGGCCGGGGGGCAGGATCTTGATGGCCAAGGCAGGTATCACGGCATCGGCGGTGCCGAACTCCTCCACCACGTTGGGCAGGATCTGCTGGGCCGCCAGCCCCATCAGGAACAGCAAGGCGATGGTCACGCCATAGACGGCGGTGCCCCAGAACATGCCCCGCTTGGCTGACTTTTTATCCTTGGCCGCGAAGGCCCGCTGCCACATCTCCGCCCCCGCCATGGTGAAGACCAGATAGGTGACGATGTCCCCCAGTATCTTGCCGTCAATGGCAGGGGTGATGTAGCTCTTGTCCAGGCTGGCCCAGAAGCTCCCGAAGCCCCCCAGATAGTCCAGACTGGAAAATGGGATCATCAGGTAGACAAAGATAATGAGCATGAAAAACTGCACCACATCGGTGTACACCACGCCGAACAGTCCGGAGGCGGCGGTATAGATGATGAAGATGGCGGTGGCGATAAAAGCCCCCATCTCGTAGCTGATGCCCACCTGTCCCCCCAGCAGCTTAATAATGGTAGCGGTGGCGGTGACCTGGGCGGCCACCGTGCCCACCATGGCGAAAGCCACCATAGCAGCCAGGACGCATTTAGCCGGCTTTCCGAAGCGGTACTCGAACAGGCTGGGGATGGACTCGATGTGGTACTTCTCCCCCACCTGCTGAATACGCCCGGCGTAGCCGGAGAAGATAAACATGCCCAGCATATAGGGCAGGGCGGTGGCAATGGCCATGAAGCCCGTGGTGTAGGCGATGCCCGCCCGCCCCATCATGGCGCTGCCTCCGATAATGGTGGCACACACGGTGGCGGCCAGGACCACTGGCCCCAGTGTGCGTCCCGCTACATAATAGTCATCCGTGTTCTTGATGCGCTTGACGAACCACACGCCCACCAGCAGCATGAAGAGCAGATACAGTCCAATAATGACCAGATCCAGAGTGGTGACTTCTACCATAACAGGCCTCCTTTGTCTCTCCTCCGACCCGGGCCGCTCCGGCCCAGCCGGCTCCTTCCCTTCCTTTTTCAGGTATCTTTGTCAAAATTATAACACAGATCCGGCGCCACGGCAACAAAAATCACAAATCCCGTGTGTTGGGCGTGCCCTTGAAGTCTCAGGCCCCGCTTTTTCTTGACACCTGACGGGGAAAAGCCTATAATCCCCCTAAACTACCTGACAGTTAGAAAGAACGGAGGATAAGCGCTATGGGAAAGATCTATACCTCAGTAGATCAGCTGATCGGGGGGACGCCTCTGCTGGAGCTGACGCATCTTGAGCGGGAGCTGGGCCTGAGCGCCCGCATCCTGGGGAAGCTGGAGAGCTTCAACCCCGGCGGGTCCGCCAAGGACCGCATCGCCAAATCCATGCTGGACGACGGGGAGGCCCGGGGCATTCTGAAATCCGGCTCTGTCATCATCGAGCCCACCTCGGGCAACACAGGCATCGGTCTGGCACTGGTGGCCGCCGCCCGGGGCTATCGGGCCATCATCGTCATGCCGGACACCATGAGCCAGGAGCGGCGTCAGCTCCTGCTGGCCTATGGGGCCGAGGTGGTGCTGACCGAGGGCCGGCTGGGCATGGCGGGGGCCATCGCCAGGGCGGAGGAGCTGGCCCGGGAGATCCCTGGCAGCTTCATCCCCGGCCAATTTGAAAACCCAGCCAATCCCGCCGCCCACCGCACCTCCACCGGCCCGGAGATCTGGGCGGACACCGACGGGACGGTGGACATCTTCGTGGCCGGGGTAGGCTCTGGCGGCACCATCACCGGAGTGGGCGAGTACCTGAGATCCCGCAGGCCGGACGTACAGATCGTGGCAGTGGAACCCGCCTCCTCCCCCGTGCTCAGCGGTGGAACGCCGGGGCCCCACGCCATCCAGGGCATCGGGGCCGGCTTCGTCCCTCAGGCGCTGGACACCGGGATCTATGACGAGATCATCCAGGTGGAGGACCAGGACGCCCTGGCCATGGGCGGCCGGCTGGGCCGGCTGGAAGGGGTGCTGGTTGGCATCTCCTCCGGCGCAGCGGTCTGGGCCGCAGTGCAGCTGGCCCGGCGGCCGGAGAACCGGGGCAAGACCATCGTGGCCCTGCTCCCCGACACCGGAGAGCACTATCTTTCCACCCCCATGTACGGGGACTGACCCTGTCCTGCCCCCGGCCGCCGGAGCCCTCTGCTCCGGCAGCCGGGGCTCTTTTTCCGCCTCTTCCCCTCCCGCTCTGGTTTTTTTGTCCCTCTCCATATAAAATTCATATTTTCCTGTTATCCTGTCATTGGGGTGAACAAAATGAACCGAATCCTGATCGTGGAAGACGAGCCGGACATCCAGGAGCTGCTCTCCGCCTATCTCCAGCAGGCCGGCTACCAGACCAGCCTGGCCGGAGACGGGGTGGAGGCCCTGGAGCTGTTCCGCTCCGCCTCCTTTGACCTGGTCCTGTTGGACATCATGCTGCCCAAAATAGACGGCTTCGGCGTGTGCGAGCTGATCCGCCAGGAATCCCAGGTCCCCATCCTCATGCTCACCGCCCTGGACGGGGAGGCGGAGCAGCTTCGGGGCTTTGACCTGGAGATCGACGACTATGTGACCAAGCCCTTCTCCATGCCGGTGCTGCTGAAAAAGATCGCCGCCATCCTCCGCCGTGCCGGGGGGGTCAGCACCGCGCCCTCCCTTCTCCGCTACGGGGATCTGACCCTGGACCCGGAGGCCATGGAGGTGCGGCTGGCCGGCCGGTCTCTGGAGCTCACCGCCCGGGAGTTCGAGCTGCTCCACACCTTTCTCTCCAGCCCTGGCCGGGTCTTTACCCGGGAGGTGCTGCTGGCCAAGCTGTGGGGCTACGATTTCTTCGGGGACGAGCGGGTGGTGGACAGCCACATCAAGAATCTCCGTCACAAGCTGGGCATCGACTGCATCGAGACAGTGAGGGGGGTGGGCTATCGTGCTGCGAAGGAAGCTCCATGAGAGCCTCACTGTCCGCATCTTCCTCATTACCCTCCTCATCCTGCTTGGGGCGGGGGCCATCACCTTCGCCCTGATTGCCTGGGCCACCCCCATCACCTACACAGCGGCGGCCAGCGACGATCTGCGGGCCCAGACTGACCTGCTGGTGGAACGCCTGTCTGTCACCGCCCTGGAGGACTGCGGCCCCATCCTGGACGAGTTCATCCGCGCCTCCAAATCCTCCGTCATGCTGGTGGACGCCAATGGGCACATCGTTCAGGACACCAACTCCCAGCTCTCCATCCAGTCGGTCTATGAGGACGAGAGCACGATAGTGACTGTCACCTCCGACTCCATGTTCACCGCATCGGAGATCCAGTCCCTGTGGAACGGGGACCCGCCCGCAGCCATCATCCAGGAGGATGGCCGGGAATACGCCCTCTCCATAGCCAGCGACACCCAGGTCACCGAGGTCACCTTTGCCGGCGGGCAGACCTGCGAGCTCTATGTCTCCCCCGGAGTACGCTCGGAAAACCTGGCAGTGGCGGCCCTGGCCCGGATGGCCCCCTGGGTGCTGCTGGTGCTGCTGGCCTTCTCTGCCCTGTGCGCAGTGGTCTATTCCCGCTATATCACCCGCCCCATCGTCCGCCTCAGCGGCATTGCGGGGAAAATGGCAGAGCTGGACTTTGGCTGGATCTGCGGGGAGACCCGCCGGGATGAGATCGGCGCCCTGGGCCGCAGTCTGGATCGTATGTCCCAGCGCCTCTCCGCCGCCCTGACCGACCTGAGAGCGGCCAACGACGCCCTGCTGGGAGAGATGGAGCGGGAACGGGAGCTGGAGCGGCAGCGCAGCGCCTTTTTCGCCGCTGCCTCCCACGAGCTGAAGACCCCCGTCACCATCCTGAAGGGGCAGCTCACCGGGATGCTGGACGAGGTGGGCGTCTATCGGGACCGGGACCGGTATCTGGCCCGCTCCCTTCAGGTCACGTCCCGGATGGAGGCCCTGGTGGGGGAGATCCTCACCATCTCCCGGATGGAATCGGGGACGGGTCTGCGGAAGGAAGAGGTGGACCTCTCCCGGCTTGTGGAGGAACAGCTGGAGCAGGACAGGGAGCTGCTGGATCAGCGGGAGATGGACCTCTCCCTGTCCCTGGCCCCCGGCCTCGTCCTCCGGGGCGATCCCAGCCTGCTGGGACGGGCGGTGGACAATCTGCTGTCCAACGCGGCCCTGTACTCCCCCGCCGGGGCCCGCATCCGGGTGCGCACCCTGCGCCTGGACGGGCGGCCCACCCTGGTGGTGGAGAACACCGGTGTCCAGATTGGGGCGGAGGCCCTCCCCCGCCTGTTTGAGCCCTTCTACCGGGAGGAGCAGTCCCGGAACCGACGCACCGGCGGCAGCGGTCTGGGGCTCTACCTGGTGAAGATGATCCTGGATCGGCACGGGGCCCGGTGCGAGATCGAGAATATCACCGACGGCGTGCGGGCCCGTGTGATTTTTCCGCCGGAAACGGCCAGTTGATCCCCTCCGCTCCGGCGCACCTGCCATATAAACAGCATCCCGCCCGGCTATCAGCCGGGCGGGATGCTGTTTATATGGCGGAGCTTTGGCCCCCGACCTGTGCCATCCTATTTCTTCCTCACAAAGCACCTGCAGATCAGCCAGTTGCACAAGCAGAACATGCCCACGGCTGCCATCATCGGAGATATCTCTCCGATCCCCAGCGTTTCCAGCAGTGGAACCAACACCAGGACAGGCGTGTATGCCAGCAGGAGCAGAGCGATCATCCCGCCCTCCGGCACCAGCCTCAGCAGGGCCGCTGCCGCCAGTGCCCCGCAGGCGGAGAGCCAGTACCTGCCCACGAATTTGGACAGCTCCAGCCGTCCGACGCAGATCATGAATCCGTCGGCGGACAACACGACGCACAGATAAGCCGCACTCAGGACATAGGACCATAGTGGGAAGCTGTGTCCATAACCCTTGTCTATCCCGTAAAACAAGTTGGCAATGCTGAGACACAGCTGGAGGGGGATCAACAGCATCAAAAGCACGCACAGCCCCTGGTCCAGCTTCCAAAGCCTCTTCTCCCCCACCATGTCCGCCTCCCTGCACCATTTTTCTTTTAGTATAACATGCCCCGGCAGAAAATCAATGCCCTCCTGTTTGTACTCCCTATTGGGTAAAACATTCAAATGCTGTAAGAGTTCTGTAAGGTTTGTGTCAGAAAGTCGTAAGGCCCCCTTCACACTCCTTTCATAAAGGCACGATATCCTGTTTTCCAGAAAGGAAGTGTTTGTATGAAATTGAGGAAACAGATGGCGGCGGCAGTACTAGCTGCCGCCGCCCTGTCTCTGAGTCTGCCGCTCAGTCAGGCCCAGGACCCCCCTTCTCCAGATCACATGCTGGGTCTGACCGCAGAGCAGCGGATGGAGGACTACAAGTATCTCTGGTCTGTTCTGGCCGACAGCTATCCCTGCTGGGGGATTTTAGATCGGGAAGGGGTGGATGTGGAAGGGATCTACACCAGCTACCGGGACATGGTGGCCGAAAGCGACAGCGATCAGACCTTTTATCAAGCGGTTTACAGCACCCTGTTCCTGCTGGGGAACAACGGGCATCTGTCCATTGTGGAGCCCGCCGACTACTTCAGTCTCCTCCCATCCGCCAGGCTCTACCGGCGGAGCGGGCAGACGGCCTGGGCCGATATTCTGGAGCGGAAAGAGACCCGCGAAAAGTACCGCTCCCTCCTGGCCCTGGACCGCGCCATTAACTCCTCAGGTGAGGAAGAGGAGCCGGCCCTGGAGACGCCGGCCCCCGCTGCTGGCGGCGTGATCCCCCTCCTGTTGCCGGAGAGTGGGGTGGGCTATGTGAAAATCGACAGTTTTCCCGCCGAGTACGAGGCGGACCGTGCCATCCTGTCTAACTTCTACCGGCAGTGTGGGGACTGCACCGACCTGATCTTTGATCTGACGGACAACAGCGGCGGGAGCGAGGCTTACTGGGAGGAGCTGTTGGTCGCCCCCCACATTGATGAGCCCCTGTCCAGCGAGCACCTGGCCCTGGTCCGCCACAGCCGCAACAACGCCCCTTATTTGGATCAGGTCTTTCCCGCCGAGTGTCTCCTCCCCCTGAACCAGCTCCCCAGTCTGCCTCATCTTGAGCCGGGGGACCTGGATCTAGCCACCCACTTTGTCCGAGTCTGCCACAGGGTGGAGCCGGCTGATCAGCCCAGCCCCTTCCGGGGCCGCATCTGGGTCCTGGTAGACGAGTCCGTCTACTCCGCCTCCGAATCCTTCGCCCTCTTCTGCCAACAGACCGGTTTTGCCACGCTGGTGGGCAGTGCCACCAGCGGAGACGGCATCGGGACAGACCCGGTCTTTCTCCAGCTGCCCAACAGCGGGATCTTGGTCCAGTACACCCCTGTATTCGGCCTCAATCCCGACGGGAGCAGCAACGAGGAGCTGGGCACCCTCCCAGACCTCCCCTCTCCCCCAGGCGAGCCTCCTCTTATCACCGCTCTCCGGGCCATCTCTCAGGCCTAAGCCATCTGTCCCCGTCCGCCTCCCGGGCGGGGACATGATTGCCCTGGCCTCTCCGCCATCTTCATACAAAACACATCTTTTCTTCAATCGCTCTCCACATTGCACCGGTATCCTGACATGGAACCCAAGACGAAAGGATGTTGACCCATGCAAATCCAAATCCAAGATCTCTCTATGACCTATCCCAGCGGGAAGCAGGCCCTCCAGCGACTGGACCTGGACCTGACCAGCCCCAGCCTGGTGGGGCTTCTGGGCCCCAACGGGGCGGGCAAGTCCACCCTGATGAAGCTGCTGGTGGCCGCCCTCCTGCCCACCCAGGGCTCCATCCTGGTGGACGGGCGCCCGCTGGACCGATCCCAGCGGGCGCTCAAAGCCCGTCTGGGCTATCTCCCCCAGTCCTTCGGCCTGTATGACGAGCTCACCGTCTATCAGTTCCTGGACTACATGGCTGCCCTGAAGGGGCTGAGGAACAGCCGCTCCGCCATCGACCAGGTCATCCGGGCCGTCAATCTGGAGGAGAAGCGCCGGGCCAGAATCCGCACTCTCTCCGGAGGCCAGCGCCAGCGGGTGGGAATCGCCCAGGCTCTGCTGGGAGACCCGGAGTTCCTCATCTTTGACGAGCCCACCGTGGGCCTGGACCCGGAGGAGCGCATCCACTTCCGCAACCTCTTTTCCCAGACAGCCCAGGACCGGCTGGTGCTGCTGTCCACCCATATCATTGAGGATGTGCAGTCGGTCTGCGGCCAGCTGGTCGTTATGGACCAGGGCAGGGTCCTGTTCACCGGCACTCCGGAAGCCCTGATCCAGTCCGCCGCCGGACACGTGGGGGTGTTCTGGGAACGGGAGGCGGCCCAGGAGGCGGGGCTGCATATTACGGCCCGGGTGAACACCAGCCAGGGCATCCGCTGCCGGGCGGTGGCCGATGTCCTCCCCCGCTTCGCTCAGCCCGCAGAACCCACCCTGGAGGACGCCTACCTCTACCTCATCTCCCGGGAGGCGGTCCAATGAAAGCTCTGCATCTGTTTTGTCTGGAGCTGGGACGTCTATTCCAAAGCCGCCTGACCTGGCTGGTCATTTTACTGACTGTGCTCTCCCCACTGGCTGGGCTGGTGCTGTACAAGCCCACCGCCGCCGACACCATGCTGTCTATGTATCTGGCTGATCCCGCCCTGGCCGGGGGCGTGGTGGGGGGCATCCTGTTCGGCCTGCTGACAGTGTACGAGCTGGACCGCACGGAGCGCAGCCGGGTGGGCATGCTGATGGACGCTGCGGTCTCCCCCCTGACCATGGCCCTGGTACGCCTGCCCGCCCTGGCCGCTGCCGCTGTCCTGGGTCTGGGCCTCACCATGCTGGTTTGGCTCCCCATCAGCCGGGAGCTCATCGGCTCCGTCTTTGGCGGCACGGACTACCTGCTCTCCTATCTGCTGTTCATGGGGCTGGCCCTGTGGCTGGCCATTCTGGCGGCGGCCGCCGCCTATCAGTTCACCCGGCGCTCTGACCTGTCCCTGGTCCTCTTTGCCGCCTTCGCCGCCTTGAGTCTGACGGTGTGGGCCGGGAAGTGGCAGCTGTGCTGGCTCAACCCCTGCGTATGGGCCCTGTCCGATGACTTCTCCAACTTCCGGCTCTACCGGTCGGTGGCCTATATGCGCCTGACCTGGCTGGCAGCCCTGGCGGGGGTTTGGACCCTCTCCTGGCTGTGTATCCGGCAGTATGGGAAGGGGCTTCTAGGCTCCCTGGCCCGGAGCGCCCGGCGGGTCTGTCGGCCGTTGATCGCCCTGCTGCTCCTGGCCTGTTCCGGTGCGGCCTATGCAGCTCAGCCCTTCTTTGACAACAGCAATCCGGACCTCACCGCCTCCCGGCTCTTCGAACTGGAGTATGCCGAGGGAGTCACCTGTTCCAGGCGCACCGCCCAGGTATTCCCAGACACCGCCGCTGGCACGGTGGAGGGCCGAGCCGCCTATCAGTTCCAGAACACCTCCGGCCAGGGGTGGACGGTCTGCTTCGGTGTGGACCCGGGGTACGACATCACTTCTGCCCGTGCCAATGGGGCGGAGATCTCCCCCGTCCGCACCGGCTACGAGGAGTCCAACATGGCTCTGTGGGAGATCGCCCTCCCGGCGGACGGCGCGGTGGAGCTGGTGCTGGAGTACGGCGGCTTCCCCAGGGACTGGAACATTGCGGAGACCACCCAGGGCTCCCCCGAGATCAGCGGAGCCTATCTGTGCCTGGAGAATCAGAACCTGATGCCCTATCTGCTCAATGTTCTGCCAGAGGGGCAGGGCTATCCCACCACCGTGGAGCTCACCGTGCCCGGCTCCATGACCGTCATCCCCTTCGGTACCAGCGAGGCAGAGGTGGTGGAGACCCACGGCAACGGCACCGCCACCTGGCGCTATGAGGATGACAGCGCTGGCGGCATCGTCTACGCCGGGGACTACATCCGACAGGATATCCAGGCCGGCGGCGCCACCATCCAGCTCTACTATGGCCGGAAGCATCAGGCGGTGATGGAGCAGGCCAGGGCGGCGGAGGCGGTGCGGGCCGTGGTGGACTACTGCACGGAGCACTACGGCCCTCTGTCTTTCGGTGCCGGCGGCTCCCTGAAGCTGATCCAGAGCCGGGTGGCCGGCGGGGGCTACGCCGGCGGAGGCGCCAGCCTGCTGGACGAGATGGACTTCACTGCCGCCAATCTCCACGACGGCGGCAAGGGGGCCGTCCCCGGCGAGGTGATGATCCACGAGCTGGTCCACCAGTGGTGGGGCCTGGGCAACATGTTTGACTCCGAGGACCCCGCAGACCCCTGGTCCGCCGAGGGGCTGACGGTGTACACCACCTACCGCATCGTCAAGGAGCTCTACGGGGTGGACTACGCGCGGGAGTACTATGTGGAGGCGTGGGAGCGGGAGGTGGAGGACTACTACCTGGACTTCTACGTCCGAAACCCAGAGTACCTGGCCATGCTGCCCGAGGAGGAGCAGCTGGCCATCACCAACAGCCTGACCGGCATGCGGCAGTACTGCGAGATGCCCCTGAAAATTTTGAGGGCAGAAAAGCTGGTAGGGGGTGAGGCGGCCATGGATGAGATCCTGCGCGGCCTGTTCAACCGTGAGCTCGATTGGAGCTATCCCTATCTCACCTATCAAGAATTTTTAGACGCCTGCGGGCTGACAGAGGAGGAGCTGGACCTTGGTCAAGATATTTCGATATGAGTGTAAGCGCTTGCTGTGGAACAAGTTCTTTTTCGGCATTCTGGCCGTGACCCTGTTCTACGGCTGGCAGGTACTCACCGGCGCCTCCATTCTGGGGGTGTCCCACACTGCCCCCTTCTCCCCCTGGACCTTCGGGGATTACCTCAGCCGCCTGCTCCCCCTGCTGTGGATCGGTGTGCTGTTCTTTCTCACCTTTTTCACTTCAGGGGCGGAGCGGCGGGCCGCAGTCCTCACCGCCGCCACCCCTGTGCGGCCCTGGCAATACGCCCTGGCCCGGCTGGGGGCGGCACTGACCGGCACCGTCCTCCAGTCCCTCGCCGTCCTGCTGCTGTCCGCCGTCTTTTATACCCGCATGTTTCGGTGGTACAGCTGGGGCAGTCTGTTCCTTCCCGCCGCCATATCCTTGATACCAGCTCTGGTCTTTGCCCTGGGCAGCGGCTGGCTGCTGGGCCGCCTGCGCCCCTGGCTCGTCTACCTGTGGATGCCCCTGCCCTTCCTGCTCCAGCTCCTCCCCCTTCCCGAGCTGCTCTCCCTGTGGAACGGCCGGTTCTTCTCCCAGTACCCCCTGTCCCTGGGGACACTGGACCCGGCCTTTTCCCTGCCCGGGGGCATGTGCCTGGTCCAATCCGGGCTCCTGGCTGCGGGCGTGGTCCTGCTGACCGCCGCCCTGCACCACCATTCCCCTGGAGAGTGAGCCATCTTCCCCATTCCAAAATCTTCTGCCTGGGGGCGCCCTTTTCCGGGGCGTCCCCTTCTCCGCAATGCCCATTGACTTTTTTCCTACAATCCTTTATGATAGACGTGGTCGCGCGGGTATGGCGGAATTGGCAGACGCGCTGGATTTAGGTTCCAGTGGGCAACCGTGTGGGTTCGACTCCCACTACCCGTACCAGCTCGTCGCAAGCGACATATCACTTGCGACGAGCTTTTTCATTTCATTGTAAAGCTTATCGTTCGCTCATTCTGCCGCTCCTCTCTTCCAAACCGGACCCGCTCCGCTGGGCTCCGGCTTGGGGCCGCCCTGTGGGCGGCTGTTTTTGCCCTCGTAAAAATATCGGTTTTGACCGTTCTTTCCACGTGGTGGCAAAGTTCGCTTTGTGACCACGTCTTTTTATGCCTGAGGCAAAAAAGACGTCATCCGCCCGCCCCCTTGCTCTTCCTTTTCAAATCGAATCCGCTCCGCCGGGCTTCGATTTGGATTTTGATACAGACCGACAGCCACTGCATCTTTTTCTGATCTGCTGTTGAAAACGAAAGACACGCTTTTCAGCGTGTCTTTCATTTTTTATCCCGCCGTCTCTGGGCGGCTCATCCTTCTGGGATCCAGATGCTCAGGCCGGCAGAGCCGTACCTGCGCCAGGGTCCTCGCCCTGGCACCCAGCTGACCGCGCCTGCGGTCAGGCTTTTAATTGCTGTACCCCATCAGAAAGGTGTCCACCTCGTGGGCGGCGGCGCGCCCTTCCTGGATGGCCCAGACCACCAGGGACTGGCCCCTGCGCATGTCTCCGGCGGCGAACACCTTGGGCACATTGGTGGCGTATCCGCCGGGGGCGGTGCTGACACAGGAGCGAGGGGTGCGCTCCAATCCAAAGGTCTCGGCAACATAGGCCTGGGGGCCCAGGAAGCCGGCGGCGATGAGCAGCAGCTGGCAGGGCAGTTCCTCCTCCGTGCCTGCTACCTCGTGCATCACAGTGCGCCCTGTCTTCTTGTCCGTCCCCGCCTCCAGCCGGACCACCTTCACCGCCCGGAGGTTCCCCTCGCTGTCGGTCAGCAGTTCCTTCACCGTGGTCTGATAGATCCGGGGGTCCCGCCCGAAGACGGCGACGGCCTCCTCCTGGCCGTAGTCGGTCTTACACACCCGGGGCCACTCCGGCCAGCGATTATCGTCGGCCCGCTGGTCGGGCAGCCTGGGCATCATCTCCAGCTGCACCACCGAACGGCAGCCATGACGCAGTGCCGTTCCCACACAGTCGTTACCCGTGTCGCCGCCGCCTACCACCACCACGTCCTTGCCTGCGGCGCTGAGATAAGTGCCGTCCTTCAGCTTGGAGTTGAGCAGGCTGCGGGTGGTGGCGGCCAGATAGTCCACCGCGAAATGGACCCCGCCGGCCTCCCGGCCGGGCACCGCCAGATCTCGGGGCTCCTTGGCCCCGGTACACAGGATCACCGCATCAAACTCGTCCAGCAGCTCCTGGGCACTCTTGTCCCGGCCCACATCCACGCCGGTGACGAAACACACGCCCTCCTCCCGCATCAGCTCCACCCGGCGCATGACATACTTCTTCTCCAGCTTCATGTTGGGGATGCCGTACATCAACAGTCCGCCCACCCGGTCGTCCCGCTCAAAGACGGTGACGCTGTGGCCCCGGCGGTTGAGCTGGTCCGCCGCCGACAGTCCGGCGGGGCCGGAGCCCACCACCGCCACCCGCTTGCCGCTGCGCACTCTGGGCGGCCGAGGCTGGACCAAGCCCCGCTCGAATGCTGCCTCGATGATGCCCAGCTCGTTCTCCCGGACGGTGACCGGGTCGCCGTGGAGGCCGCAGGTGCAGGCGGCCTCGCACAGGGCGGGACACACCCGCCCTGTAAACTCAGGAAAATTGTTGGTCTTCAGCAGCCGCTCCAGCGCCTGGGGCAGGTTCCCCGTGTAGAGCAGGTCGTTCCACTCCGGCACCAAGTTGTGCAGGGGGCAGCCGGAAGTCATCCCGCCCAGGGTGGCGCCGGACTGGCAGAAGGGCACACCGCACTCCATGCACCGGGCCCCCTGCTGGCGGCGGTCCGCCTCGGACAGGCGGGGGTGGAACTCCTTCCAATGCTCGATGCGGTCCAGTGGCTGCTCCGCCGGATCAGTCTGCCGGTCATATTCCAGAAATCCAGTGATCTTTCCCATAACACTTTCTCCCCCCTTATTCCTTGGTGCTGGCACTGAATGCCTCCACCTCAGCCTGTTCGTGGCTCAGGCCCTGGGCCTCAAATTCCGCGATGGTGCGCAGCATTCTGTCGTAGTCCCGAGGCAGAATCTTCTTGAAACAGGCTGCCTTCTCCTCCAGGTGGTCCAAGATCTCCCGGGCCTTAGGGGAGCCGGTGGCCTCCACATGCTCGGTGAGCATGGTCCGGATCTCTTGGATGTCCTGCCGCTCCGTCACCGGGTCCACTGTGACCAGCGCCTTGTTCAGCCGCAGGTACAGGTCCCGGTCCTCATCCCACACATAGGCGATGCCGCCGGACATGCCCGCCGCGAAGTTCTTGCCGGTAGGTCCCAGCACCACCACCCGGCCGCCGGTCATGTATTCGCAGCCATGGTCGCCCACGCCCTCCACCACCGCGCAGGCGCCGGAGTTGCGCACGGCGAATCGCTCCCCTGCCATGCCGTTGATGAATGCCTTGCCGCTGGTAGCCCCGTAGAGGGCCACATTGCCGATGATGATGTTCTCTTCCGGTTTGAAAGGGGACCCTTTGGGGGGATAGACGATGATCTTTCCGCCGGAGAGGCCCTTGCCCATATAGTCGTTGCAGTCCCCTTCCAGCTCCAGGGTGAGCCCTTTGGGAATGAAGGCACCGAAGGACTGCCCACCGCCGCCGGTACACTTGACAGTGAAGGTGTCGTCGGGCAGGCTGCTGCCGTGGAGCCTGGTGATATCGGAACCGAAAATGGTCCCCAGGGTCCGGTCGGTACTGGTGACGGGGACGTTCACCGTCCGCTTCTCCCCCTTCTCTAGCGCCCCCTTCATCTTCTTCAGCAGGACCCTCATGTCCACCGTCTTCTCCAGCTGGAAGTCATAGGCGTCCGCGGGGTCGAAATGGCGCTTGACCTGCGCCCCTTCAAACGGGTTATCCAGAATGGCGGACAGGTCCACCGTGGCGGCCCGCTCGTTGACGGCGTGCTCCCGCACCTTCAGCAAGTCGGTGCGGCCCACCAGCTCGTCCACGGTACGCACCCCCAGGCAGGCCATGTGCTCCCGCAGCTCCTGGGCCACGAAGCGCATGAAGTTCATCACATACTCCGGTTTTCCGGTGAAGCGCCGCCGCAGCTCCGGGTCCTGGGTGGCGATCCCTGCCGGGCAGGTGCCCAGGTTGCATACCCGCATCATGCAGCAGCCCATGGTGACCAGGGGGGCGGTGGCAAAGCCGAACTCCTCCGCCCCCAGCATGCAGGCGATGGCCACGTCCCGGCCGCTCATCAGCTTGCCGTCGGTCTCTACGATGACCCGGGAGCGCAGGCCGTTCATGATCAGGGTCTGGTGGGTCTCGGCCACCCCCAGCTCCCAAGGCACACCGGCAGAATGGATGGAACTGCGGGGGGCGGCACCGGTGCCCCCGTCATAGCCGCAGATCAGTACTACCTGAGCCCCGGCCTTGGCCACGCCGGAGGCAATGGTGCCAACTCCCGGCTCGGCGCACAGCTTCACAGAGATGCGGGCTTGCCGGTTGGCATTCTTCAGGTCGTAGATCAGCTGGGCCAGATCCTCGATGGAGTAGATGTCGTGGTGAGGCGGCGGGGATATCAAGGTGACGCCCGGTGTGGAATGGCGGGTCCTGGCCACCTCCGGCGTGATCTTCTTCCCCGGCAGGTGGCCGCCCTCGCCGGGCTTGGCCCCCTGAGCCATCTTGATCTGGATATCTTGGGCGGACACCAGATACTCGCTGGTCACGCCGAAGCGGCCGGAGGCCACCTGCTTGATGGCGGAATTTTTCAGGGTACCGAAGCGGGCGGGGTCTTCGCCGCCCTCCCCGCAGTTGGATTTGCCCCCCAGGGTGTTCATGGCCACCGCCATGCACTCGTGGGCCTCAGCGGAGATGGAGCCGAAGGACATAGCCCCGGTCTTAAACCTCTTAACGATGGAGTCCACGCTCTCCACCTCGTCCAAGGGAATCGGGGTGTCCAGATACTGCATCTCCATCAGGCCGCGGAGGGTGTGGGGCTTGGAGGCGTCGTCCACCAGGGCCGTGTACTCCTTGAAGAGTTTGTAGTCCCCCCTGCGGGTGGCCTCCTGGAGGAGATGGATGACCTGGGGGCTGTACATGTGGTCCTCCTGACCAGCGCGGGCCTTGTGCTCGCCCCGGCTGTCCAGGGTAGGGTCGCCGCCCAGGCCCAGGGGGTCGAAGGCCCGGCTGTGGTGGTCATCCACCAGTTGAGCGATCTCCTTCAGACCCACGCCCCCCACCCGGCTGAGGGTACCAGTGAAATACTCGTCCACCACCACCCGGTCAATGCCCACTGCCTCGAAGATCTGGGCAGACTGGTAGGACTGGATGGTGGAGATACCCATCTTGGAGGCGATCTTCACGATGCCGCTGAGGATGGCCTGGTTATAGTCCTTCACCGCGGTGTGGTAATCCTTGTCCAGCAGACCTTGGTCAATGAGGGAGCCGATGGCCGCATGGGCCAGATAGGGATTCACCGCCCGGGCACCGTAGCCCAGCAGCGTGGCGAAGTGGTTCACGTCCCGGGGTTCCGCTGACTCCAGTACGATGGACACGGCGGTGCACTTCTTGGTGCGGATCAGGTATCGCTCCACGGCTGAGACAGCCAGCAGGGACGGGATGGCCACATGGTTCTCGTCCACCCCCCGGTCGGAGAGGATGACGATGTTAGCCCCGTTGCGGTAGGCCCGGTCCACCGCAACGAACAGGTGGTCCAGCGCCCGCTTCAGAGGGGTGTTCTTGTAGTATAGGATGGAGACGGTCTCCACCTGGAAGCCGGGCTGCTTCATGCCCCGGATCTTCATCAGGTCTACCGAGGTGAGGATAGGGTTGCCCACCTGAAGGGCGTGAGCGTTGTCCGCCCGCTCCTCCAGCAGGTTGCCGTCGTTGCCCAGATAGACGGTAGTGTCGGTGACCACCTCCTCCCGGATGGCGTCGATGGGGGGATTGGTCACCTGGGCGAAGAGCTGCTTGAAGTAGTTGAACAGGGGCTGTTCGTGGTCGGAGAGGACCGCCAGGGGGATGTCCACCCCCATGGCGGCGGTGGGCTCCGCCCCGGTGCGTGCCATAGGGAGGATGGTGTTTTTCACATCCTCATAGGTATAACCGAAGGCCTTCTCCAGCCGGGTCAGCTCCTCCTGGGAGTAGCCGGGCACCTTTTTGTTAGGGACCGGCAGGTCCTTCAGCCGGATGAGGCCCCGGTCCAGCCACTCGCCGTAGGGCTGGCGGGCGGCGTAGGTCTCCTTCAGCTCCGCGTCATCAATGATACGCCCCTGGACTGTATCCACCAGCAGCATCTTCCCCGGCTCCAGCCGGGATTTCTTCACGATCTTCCTGGGGTCCAGGTCCAGGGCACCGACCTCGGAGGAGAGGATCAGCTTACCATCGTCAGTGATATAGTACCGGGAGGGGCGCAGCCCGTTCCGGTCCAGCACCGCTCCCATGGCGTCGCCGTCGGAGAACAGGATGGAGGCCGGACCATCCCAGGGCTCCATCATGATGGCGTAATACTGGTACAGGTCCCGCTTGGCCCGGCTGATACTGCCGTCCTTGGTCCAGGGCTCCGGGATGGTGACCATCACCGCGAGGGGCAGGTCCATGCCGCTCATGACCAGGAACTCCAGGGTGTTGTCCAGCATGGCCGAGTCGGACCCGGCCCCGTTGACCACAGGGTAGATCTTGTCCAGGGCGTCGTCGATCACCGGGTTGGACATGGTCTCCTCCCGGGCCAGCATCCGGTCTGCGTTGCCCCGGATGGTGTTGATCTCGCCGTTGTGGAGGATCAGGCGGTTAGGGTGGGCCCGCTCCCAGGAGGGATTGGTGTTGGTGGAGAAGCGGGAGTGAACGCATGCGATGGCGCTGTGGTAGTCCCGACTCTGCAGGTCCAGGTAGAACTTCCGCAGTTCCCCCACCAGGAACATCCCCTTATATACCACTGTCCGGCTGGACAGGGAGGGGACATAGGTGTTGTCGTTGGACTGCTCAAAGACTCGGCGGGCCACATACAGCCTGCGGTCGAACTCCAGTCCCCGGGCCGCATCCCCCGGCCGCTTCACGAAGGCCTGCTGGATGTTGGGCATCTTGGACAGTGCCTTCTGGCCCAGCACCTCTGGGCAGACAGGCACCTTCCGCCAGCCCAGAAATTCCATGCCTTCCTTGGCCACAATGACCTCGAACATCTTCTTAGCCTGATTGCGCCTGAGAGTGTCCTGGGGAAAGAAAAACATACCTACGCCATAGTCCCGCGCCTCCCCCAGCTGGATGCCGCACTCCGTGGCCGCCTTCTGAAAAAACTGGTGGGAGATCTGGAGGAGGATGCCCACGCCGTCACCGGTCTTTCCCTCAGCGTCCTTTCCCGCTCGATGCTCCAGCTTCTCCACGATTTTCAGCGCACTGTCCACCGTCTCATAGCTCTGGCGGCCCTTGATGTCCACCACGGCTCCGATGCCGCAGGCATCGTGCTCAAACGCCGGGTCATACAAGCCGCGCTGCTGATAGTCTTCTCTGTTCATCTCGATTTCCCCTTTCCAGGTCAGCTTACAAAAATACGGCAGTCAAACTCCCGGACTGCCGCCGCGAGACTGCGCTGTCTCTCCCATACGCACATAGCCGTCTTTCACCGCAGGGCTCCCGTCCCAAGCCTAGTCATTTTGCAGGAACTCCGCCTACTTCTTTCAAGTTTAGGCATCTCGAAATTATGTCTCTATCAGAGACATGAGGCCCTCTGTTTTCAGCTATGGGCGAAAGTATAGTACACTACTTCGTGAAAGTCAATATTTTTTGAAATTATATTTTATCTTTATTGCAAATATATGGCTAATTCCAGGAGAACCGTCCTATTTTATGCAATTTTTACATTCTGCTTTTTCTTTTCTATTTTTTGAGAAACGCTTCTCTCTCCTTCTGACTCTGGCACGCAAAAAATTTGTTGAACTTAGAAAAGAGGGTCTGCCTTGTCTCCCCGCGTTTTGATTGGGTCCCACAAACTTTCTTCCTGCATCTTGACAGGAGAGAACCGGAGGTATAAACTCACACTCAAGCAAAGGCGCTGTCGGGATCAGACCCGGCGGCGCCTGCTTCTTTTGCTGCAGCAGAGGAACCAAAATCAAACGCACAAGGGCGTGCGGGACGGCGAAGGTGCCGGACCGCACGCCCTTGTGTAAAAAGGAGCGAGAGAAGATGGATTTATCGGTATGGTATCTCATGGGCGCAATCCTGGTCTTTTTCATGCAGTGCGGATTCGCAATGGTTGAAACAGGATTTACCCGGGCAAAAAACGCAGGCAACATCATCATGAAGAACCTAATGGATTTCTGCATCGGAACGGTGGTCTTCATCCTGCTGGGCTACGGCATCATGAACAGTGAGAACTATTTCTTCGGCCTGATCGGCATGCCGGAGTATCAGATGTTTACGAACTTCTATGCCTTCGACTGGTCTAACTTCTTTTTCCAGCTGGTGTTCTGCGCCACAGCGGCCACCATCGTCTCCGGCGCCATGGCGGAGCGCACCAAATTCCTGGCCTACTGCGTGTACTCCGGCGTTATCAGCGCGGTGGTCTACCCCATCGAGGCCGGGTGGGTCTGGAACAGCCAGGGCTGGCTGGTCCAGTTCGGCTATGTGGACTTCGCCGGCTCCTCTGTGATCCACATGGTGGGCGGACTGGCTGCCCTTATCGGCGCGTGGATGCTGGGCCCCCGGATCGGTAAGTACACCCGGGAAAAGGACGGCCGCATCCAGGTCAACGCCATCCCCGGGCACTCCCTGACCATGGGCGCGCTGGGGTGCTTCATTCTCTGGTTCTGCTGGTACGGCTTCAACGGCGCCGCCGCCGCAGATGCCGCCCAGCTAGCCCAGATCCTGGGCAACACCACCCTTGCCCCCGCCGTGGCCACCTTCACCTGCATGGTCTTCACCTGGGTGCGCAGCGGCAAGCCGGACGTCTCCATGTGTCTGAACGCCTCTCTGGCTGGCCTGGTGGGCATCACCGCCCCCTGTGCCACGGTAGACGCCTTGGGCGCGATCCTCATCGGCGCAGTCGATGGCATCCTGGTGGTGCTGGTGGTGGAGCTGCTGGACTTCAAGCTCCACGTGGACGACCCGGTGGGTGCTGTAGCGGTCCACTGTGCCAACGGCATCTGGGGCACCCTGGCGGACGGCCTGTTCAACACCTCCAGCGGGCTGCTCTACGGCGGCGGTCTCTACCACCTGGGGGTGCAGTGCATGGGTGTAGCTGCCATCGCCGCCTATGCCTCTGTATCCATGTTCCTGGTGTTCAAGTTCATCGACAAGACCATCGGTCTGCGGGTATCCGCCGAGGATGAGATCATCGGCCTGGACATCACAGAGCACGCCCTGGCCTCCGCCTACGCCGACTTCCGCCCCGCAGCCCCCAGCGCCCTAGGCGGAGAAGGGGCCGGCGGACCGGTGGACCTCTCCGGACTTGTGCCGGCCGCGCTGGAATCCCGGCCTGCGCCTGACCCCTCCGGCCGGAAGCTGACCAAGGTGACCATCATCTGTCGGGAGGAGCGCTTCTCCATCCTGAAGGACACCATGGCGGCCATCGGCGTCACCGGCATGACGGTGAGCAACGTGATGGGGTGCGGCACCCAGCTGGGCAAGGTGGGGCAGTACAGGGGCGTCAAAATAAGCATGAACCTGCTTCCTAAGATTCAGGTGGACATCGTGGTGTCCAGGGTGGACCCCGCCCTGGTGGTGGCTGCGGCGGAAAAAGCCCTCCGCACTGGCAATCAGGGGGACGGAAAGATCTTCCTGTACAACGTAGAAAACGTGGTCAAGGTCCGGACCGGTGAGACGGACTACGATGCCCTCCAGGACGACAACTGAACGGCTCCTCCCCGCCGGAGCAGGCACCGCTATTCTCATAGGGCGGCTTCCAGCGGCTCCCTCTCAAGCCGGCTGATCCGCTGATCAGCATAAAAGAGCCGTTCCCCTATCTCAGGGGGACGGCTCTTTTTATCATACAAGGAAACGGGCAGGGTGGCCCCCCTCCGCTCTCACAGCCGGCTGAAGAGGTACTGCCGCTCCCCCTTCGCCGTCTCCACGCTGTGGGCCCGGACCTGGAATACCTTCTCCAGCACGCCGGAGGCGTAGATCTCCTCCGGCGCACCCACCCGCCGCAGCTGTCCCTCCTCCAGCACCGCCACCCGGTGTGCGCAGCTCAGGGCCAGGTTCAGGTCATGGAGGACCATGACCACCGCTTTTCCCTCCTCCGCCAACGTCCGGGCGGTCTCCGCCAGCTCCAGCTGGTGGGCGATATCCAGAAAGGTGGTGGGCTCGTCTAGCAGCAGCACTGGGGTGTCCTGGGCCAGCGCCATGGCCAGATAAACCTTCTGTCTCTGTCCACCGGAGAGGTGGGCCATGGGCACCCCCTCCAGCCCGGCCACACCGGTGCGCTCCATGGCTTGGCGGGCCGCCTCCCGGTCCTCCCTGGAGTAGCGGCGGGGATAGCCCAGATAGGGGAAGCGCCCGTGGAGGACCAGGCTCCCCGCCGTGATGCCGGGCAGCGGCCGGCTCTGGGGAAGCAGCGCCGCCAACCGGGCAAACTGCTTGGCGGAGAGCCGGGACACGTCCTGCCCCTCTATCCTTACCTCTCCCCGTTCCGGTGCCATCAGCCGGGCCGCCACCCGCAGGAGAGTGGATTTTCCACAGCCATTAGGCCCGGCCAGGACGGTGACCTTCCCCGGCTCAAAGACCAGGGATACGTCCCTCAGTACCGGCGGGCCGCCGTAGCCCGCCGTGATATGGCATAGCTCCATCATGTCCGCCGCCCTCCCCTCTGCCGGAACAGCAGCCACAGAAAGAAGGGGCCGCCCATCAGGGAGAGCAGGATGCCCACTGGCAGCTCAAAGGGGACGAACAGCACCCGGGCCGCCAGGTCACACACTGTCACCAGCGCCGCCCCCAGGAACAGGGAGGCAGCCAGCAGGTACTTGTGTTCCCCCCCTACCAGGAAGCGGGCCGCGTGGGGCACCAGCAGGCCCACGAAGCCCACCAGCCCGGCAAAGCTCACCGCCGCGCCGCACAGCACCGCCGCCAGGGTAAGCAGGAGGTTCCGGGCCGCCCGGGCAGACAGCCCCAGGGACTGGGCCACCTCATCCCCCAGGGTGAGCAGGTCCAGCTCATAGCTCATGGCAAAGGCCCCCGCCCCGGCCAGGAGGGAGAGCAGGGCCGGCACCTTCAGGGCGGCCACTGTCACCCCAGACAGCCGGCCCACCATAAAGCTGCCTGCCCCCAGGGCGGCCTCCGGGAACAGGATGGAGACCGCGTCGATGGCGGCGGAGAGCATGCTGCTGATGGCCACCCCGGCCAGCACCAGGGTGATGCGGCTGGCCCCGGTCCTCCGGGCCAGGGTGTACACCAGCATACACGCCCCCAGCGCCCCCAGGAAAGCTGCCACCGGGACCGCCGTCATAGAGGTCGGAATCAGGGCGGCGCAGAGGACTGCCCCCAGGCCTGCGCCGGCATTCACCCCGATGATATTGGGCCCCGCCAGGGGGTTGCCCAGCACTCCCTGGATGATGACCCCGCCCACCGCCAGGGCACTGCCGCACAGCAGGGCCGCCAGGGTGCGGGGCAGGCGGGCATAGACCACGATATTGTATGCCTGGGTCTCACCGCCCATCAAGGCGGTCAGGATCTCTGAAAACGGGACTTGGGTGGAGCCGAAGCTCATGCTCAGCAGAGCCGCCCCCAGACTGGCCAGAGCCAGCAGGAGGATGATCCCCCACTTACGCGCCGCCGTATAGGATGTCGGCAAGGACTTCATAGCTCTCTCCCCATCGCACATTAGGCTTGTAGTGGAACAGGGCCTTGTCCAGGATATGGACCCGCCCCTCTTTCACCGCCGCAAGGGACTCCCAAGCCGGGTCGCTGTGGAACAGCTCCGTCAGGCTGTCCAGCGCCTTCTCCGTGCTGGAGCCCATGGTGGTCACGAAGATATGGTCCGGGTCCGCCGCCAGGATGGACTCCATCTGGATCTCCTCCAGCAGTCCGCTGTCGCTGTCCGCGATGTTGATACAGCCCAGATCCTTCAGCATCACGCCGGTGATATTGTCGCTGTTCTTGGCCCGGACGCCGGTGGAGTAGGCCCGCAGCAGCAGGACCGTGGGGTGCTCCCCCTCCGGGACACGGGCAAGCGCCCGGTCGATCTCTGCCTGGATATCCAGCCCGTTGGCCTGATACAGGTCGTCCCGCCCCGTCAGACGGGTGCAGATCTCCAGCATGGAGAGGTAGTCGGAGAAGGACTCCACCTTGAACCAAGCGGCGGGAATGCCGGCCGCAGCCAGGGGCTCCGCCAGCGCCAGCTGGCCGTCCAGATCGGGAGTCAGGAGCACCAGGTCAGGCTGGGCAGCGAAAAGCGCCTCCAGCTCCGGGGTCTGATTGGAGCCCACGTTGGTCACATCCTCCCCCAGCTCCAGCCCCCGCTCATCGTAGGCGTCCTGGGTCACCGCTGCCAGCGTGTCCTCCCCTCCTGCCAGGACCCAGGTCTCCGCGTAGCTGCCGATCAGGGCTGCCACCCGCTGGGGCGCTTCCTCCAGGGTAATGGTACTGCCCAAGCTGTCCGTGAAGCTCACAGAGCTCCCCATCTCCCCGTCCGCCGACGCGGGGGACACCGCCCTTCCGCCAGGAGCGGCGCAGGCGCAGAGGGACAGCAGACAGAGTGCGGTGACCAGGGATATGGATCGTTTCATCATCATCTGGGATTTCCTTTCTTTTCAGAAGCCTGGGTCCGGAGCCCCAGACCGAATGACCGGCCCCATTTTACCACAAGATCTCCCCGGATGCCACAAAAATCTTT
>NZ_JANGBZ010000031.1:0-32111 GCF_024462915.1 Clostridium sp. DFI.5.61 | reverse complement strand
GCCGGGCGGCGCGGCCCCCGCCCCCCCCCCCCCGCTTCTGTTCCATTTTCAGCTGCGGCCGCAGAAATCAGCCGGTCTGCTGCTCCTTTTTCTCCAGGGTGATCCCGCCCACGCCCACGTTGACTGCGGCCACCGTCAGGCCGGTCATGGACTCCACGCTGCTCTTCACCGCGTCCTGCACGGCCCGTCCCACCTCGGGGATGGTGTGTCCATAGGACATCAGCACCGCCAGTTCCACCGTGACCTGCTCGTCCTCCACCTGGATATGGACTCCCTTGGTCAGGTTCTTCTTGTTGCTCAGCAGCTCCGCGATGTCGCTGCCCAGGTTGGCACTCAGCCCGCTGACTCCCTCCACCTCCAAAGCGGCGGCGGCAGCGATGCTGGCCAGGACCTCCCCGGAAATATGGATATTGCCCAGCTCGTCAGAGCGGGAGACGTACTCTCTATTCTCACTCACGGATGGTCACGCTCCTTCACGTCACAGTTTCCGCGTCTGCGGAGATCTTGTTCACTATTGTACCACAGCAGAGGCGCTTTGACAACTGAAACCTCAAAAAGTCCCTTTTGCCTTTTGAAGTGGTTTTGGATATAAATGACCTCCCACCATCAAAATCACGGAAGAAGATATGTCCACAGATAGCTGCTGCTCAATAAATTTGAAAATTTCATGGGCAATACTCTAAATTTCAAATATCAGAATGGCTTGATCTGTTCCGACTGTCGACATGGCTGCCAATTTATATGTGCCCTTCTTCATCATTTCTTCCGCCTTTTTTTCGATAGCCTTTGCCAGGTCTTCTGTACCGGTAGAACATTCCACGACAACTGATTTGTAAAGCATCAGATCTACCCTCTCTCACAAATTAAATTTCTTATTCTTTCGATTATGCTGCAATACGCGGGATGAAAAACAAATTTTTCTTATTTTATCATGTCTCTCTGCTTCAATCAACACATAGCGAGATCTATAGAGACATCTCACCCAGCAGAAATCAGATAAGAAAGAAGAGGGGAGCAGCGCTCCCCTCTTCTTTCTTATCCTGTTTTCCCGCGCGTCTCTACTCCACCTCAATGATCTTGATCTGGCTGGCGGTGAAGCCGGCCACCTCTGTGACGATATCCACGATGCGGGCGGTGTCCGCCTCCGTGATGCCGCCCTCCGGCGCGGCCACCGCCAGGCTGACGCTCTCGTCCCCGATGAAGGCCACGCAGTCCGTATAGCCCTTGGCTACTACCAGGTTCTCGATCTGGGCCTCGGTGACGGTGTAGTCCGCCATGGCCTGGATGGTGTCGTTGGCCTGGTCCTTCATGGTCTGGTCTGCATCCTCCCCGGCAGCCGCCTCTTGGAGCAGGGTCAGGGCGCTGTCCCGGGCCTGCTGGCGGTTAAGGCGGGCAGTGGCGAAGTAGCTGTTGGAGGAGGAGGACGTCTGCCCCGCCTCACCCGTGCCCGCTGTCGGGTCCTCCTGTCCGGCAGTGCCGGAGGCCCCCACCAGCGGGTCCTCCGTCTGTCCGTCCACCATGGTGGACTCCCCCAGGGTCTTTCCCGCCGCCGTCTCCTGCTCGTAGTTCCAGTTCAGATAGACCGCCGCGCACACGAACAAGGCGATGGCGGCCACCACCGCGTTCCGCTTCCAGAGCTGAGACAGGCTCACGCCCTTTCCCTTTGTCTTCATACCCATGTCCTCCTCAAATTCAAAATTTTAATTTCCTTCACAGATGGAGATGCGGTCGCTACCCAGGCCGGTGAGGGCCGAGACCGCCTCCAGCAGCCGCAGCTGGACCGCCGGGTCGCCCCCGCCGGGACAGACCACCAGCGCCCCCTGAAACTGGGGCGTCAGAGTGTAGAGGGGCACCACCCCCTCCGTCCCCGCCCCCTGTCCCACCGTGACGGCGGAGGCGGAGGATCGCTCCCCGTCCCGCTCCACGTTCTGGGCTAGGATCTGGCGGCTGCCGCTCTTCAGGGTCAGCACCACCCGGGTCTTTCCCGCCCCCTGGATATCGGAGAGCACCTGAGACAGCTTCTCCTCAAACAACTCCAGGTCGAACTGACCTTCCCCCTCCGGCGGGCCCTGGGCCTCCTCGCTCCCCCCGGACGGACCTATGGGCAGCATCATCAGCAGCACCCCCGCCGCCATCACCAGCAGTACATACTGATACCGTTTCAGCGCCCCCTTCCAACGCTCCCGCAGCTGGGGCCAGATCTCTTTCACGGCGACTCCTCCCTTATGTATTCCTGCCGCTGCGCCGGGATGTCCAGATCACTCTGGATCTCCCGGACAAGCTGTTCCTGTTCTTCCTGGGCCAGGTCCCCCGTCACGCTGCACCTCCAGGGGAGGAACACCCCCGCCGCTTCCTGGGTGCAGGTCACCCGGACCTGACAGGTGATCCCAAGCTCCGCCGCCTTGTCCATAACATATGCGGCACACTGCTCCTCTATGACCAGCTTCATCCAGTCATTTGTATCTGTCCTCAGCCGGTCCGCCTGTTCCTCGATCTGTGCCGAATACCCGGACAGCCCGCCCTCCGCCGGCAGGGTGAGTTCCGCCGCCGGACGGAACACCGCCGCCAGCAGCACCAGTCCGCACACCAGCCGCCCCACCCGCTTGGGTCCGCCCTCCTGCATCAGCCCTTCGGCCAGGGCTGCCAGGATGGCCGCTGCCGTCACTCCCAGCAGCCACTCCCGGGCCGCATCCATCATGGCGTCACCGCCTTTACCGCCGAGGCCAGACTGACCAGCAGCATCAGGGCGCAGGCTCCGGTCATGCCCAGCACGATGCCGAAGGCCCCGCCGATACTGTCCAGAAGGTCGGACAGCCGCTTGTCAGACACCGTCCCGATCAGCGCCGCCGCCAGCTTATAGGTGAGGTAGTGAAATGCCAGCTGAAGGAAGGGGATCAGGCAGATGGCCAGGACCCCCAGCATCCCCACGATCCCCACCGTCCCCCGCAGCACGCCGGCCCCCACCAGCACGGTCTCCGCCGCGTCGGCCAGGATGCCTCCTACCACCGGGACGGCCCGAGAGATGGCCATTTTGGCTGTCTTGATCGCGGCGGCGTCGGCCGAGCCGGCGATGGCCCCGCTGGCGGTGAGATAGCCCACAAAGGCCAGCAGGACGGCGGTGAGCAGGGATGTGACCACCCATTTCAGCACCGACGCCAGCTTTTTCAGCCCCTCGTTCCCCACCGCCGCGTGGGCGGCGCACACCGCCACATAGGCGTAGACGATGGGCACCAGCAGGGTGTCGATGGCTCCGATGAGCAGGTCGGAGAACAGCACGGTGGCCCCCTGCCGCACCGCCGCCCCGGTGGCCGCTCCGGTGGCTGCGGTCAGCACCGCCACCACCGGCAGCAGCAGCCCGGCAAAGCCGTCCATCTGCTCTATGGTCTGCCGCCCCAGACCGATCATGGTCTGCATGTCGCTCACCGACAGGGCGGTCACCGCCAGGGCGCCTGCCATCTGCACCGCCTGGAGGCCCCCCTCCCGCTTTCCGGCGTACACCCCCTCCGCCAGACCGCAGAACACCGCCACCGCCAGCAGCTTCAGCCCGGTCTGGGCGCTGCGGCGCAGCAGCTCCCCCGCCTGTCCCAGGGCCTGTTCCGCCAGGCCGGACAGGCCGCCGCTCAAATCCCCGTCCGGCTCCACGCCGTAGGATTCCGCCGCCTGCCACAGCTCGTCCAGCCCCTCCACCTGCTCCGGCTCCCCCGCCGCCCTGCAGGGCATCGCCAGCAGGAGCATCACCGCCACCACTGTCAAAACCTGTTTCATCCCAGCAACTCCGCCATCATCGTCAGCACTCCCTCCGCCAGCGGGAGGGCCACCGCCAGGGCCAGGATGGTCCCGGCCACCTCCACAAAGGCCGCTGCGCCCCCCTCCCCGGCGGCCCGGCACACCTCCCCCGTCACCTTGGTCAGGATGGAGATGGCCGCCGTTTTCAGCACCGGCTCCACCAGGGTGCTGTCCAGCCCCGCCCGCCCGGCCAGTCGGCCGATGGCCTCCACCACCGAACCCAGGGCGCCGGCGGCCAGCATCAGCATCCAGCACCCCGCCGCCAGCACCAGCACCAGCGCCGCCTCCGGCGCGCCCCGCCGGATCACTGCGGCGCACAGCACTGCTGTCACCGCCAGAGCGGCGATCTGCATGATCCCCTCCATTACAGGTGGAACAGGGTCTTGACCATGGTGAACAGCTGGGCGATCTCCTGCACCACCATCATCAGCACCACCACCAGCCCCGCCAGGGTGGTCATCATGGCCTGCTCGTCCCTCCCGGCCCGGCTCAGCACCTGGTTGAGCACCGCGACCAGGATGCCGATGGCCGCGATCTTAAAAATCAAATCCACATCCAACGTCAGATCCCTCTTTTCCGCTCCTCAGTAACTGTACCGACTTGTCCCGGTTTTTTCCGTCGGAACTCCGGGCCGGCGGCAGATTCTCCACTTTTTACAAAAGGAGGATGACCAGAAAGGCCCCCGCTGTCACCCCCAGGGCCCCGTACACCTTTCCCAGCCGGAGACGCTCCTCCCCGGCCCGGGCCCGCAGTCCCTCCAGCTCCCGCCGGGCCCCGGCGATGGCCGCCTGCTGTCCCCGCCCGTCATAGCGCCCCAGCACCTCCCCCAGGGGGTACAGGGCCCGCTTCGCCTCCGGTGAGACGGGAAGCTGGTCGGTGAGCCGCCGCCAGGCGTGGGCAAAGGTCTCCCGCTCCAGTCCGTCCAGCGCCCGCCGGCAGGCGGAGAACAGGCGCCGGGCGGGCTCCTCCGTCCGGTGAGCCAGCTCCTCCATCAGCTGGGGCAGCGGGGTCAGCCGCAGGGCCAGCTCCCGCTCCATCAGCTCCAGTCCGGCGCACAGGGCCCCCAGGGCCCGCTCCCGGTGGGCCAGCTCCGCCGCAGCGCTCATTCCCAGCCAGACCGGGCCCGCCGCCAGGCAGACCGCGCCAAGCATCCGGATCATTCCAGCACCTCCACTTCATAGATCCTCCGGCCCGCCTCCCTGCGGATGCGGACCAGCCGCCGGAAGACTCCCTCCTCCAGCAGCCCCCGGTACAGCTTCCGCCGGGACAGGTCCTCCCGTCCCGCCCCGTGGGCGGTGGCCAGCAGTGTCACGCCGCAGCCCGCCGCGGACACCAGCGCCGCCACGTCCTCCGGCGCGGTGATCTCGTCCACCGCCAGCACCTGGGGGTTCATCCCCCGAAGCAGGGTCATCAGCCCCCACGCCTTGGGACACCCCTCCATCACATCGGTGCGGGGGCCCACGTCCAGCTGGGGGACCCCGTCGAACAGCGCCGCGATCTCCCCCCGCTCGTCGGCCACCCCCACCCGCCGGGGAGGCGCCCCCTCCCCGGCGGAGACGGCCCGCACCAGATCCCGCAGGAGGGTGGTCTTGCCCAGCCCCGGAGGGGCCAGGATCAGGGCGCTCTCCAGCCGCCCGCTCTCTAACAGCGACGGCAGCACCTCCTCCGCCGCCCCGGGGAACTGCCGCGCCACCCGCACCGCAGCGGAGGACAGCTTCCGGATGGTCCGCACTGCCCCGTCCTCCAGGGCCACCGTGCCGCACAGCCCCACCCGGTGTCCCCCCTGGACGGTCAGGTACCCCCGGCTGAGCTGGTCCAGCACGGCGTGGACAGAGGCCCGGCTGGCCAGTTCCAGCAGCTGCTCCAGCTCCTGCTGGGTCACGGGGGGCCCGGCCAGTGCCCTCTCCCCCTCCGGCAGCACTGCCGCCATAGGGAGCCCCACCCGCAGCCGCAGCTCCTCGATCTGGCTCCGCCGGTCCTCCGGCAGGGACATCACCCCGCTCCGCAGGCGCAGGGGCAGGACCCGCGCCGCCTGCTCCACGCCGGATTCTCTCTGCGTCATCAGCCTGTCCACCTCCGTTTGACTCATCCTATGAGGACAGGCCCCCGCCTATTCCTCCTTTTTGTGTGATATTTTTCGCACATCTCTCTTGACATCTCTCCAGGGATGTGATATATTTCACTCACAACATGTGAGAAATATCTCTCATCTCAGAAAGGAGCCTCTCTATGCGGCACCCGTTCAACTATCTGTCCCTGCTCTCACTCCCCGCCCTGGCCGCCCTGATCTATTTCCCCACCGGGGACGCGGATTTTCTCGGCTTTCTCGGCTTTTTGGTCTTTCTGCGCTACCTGTGGGTCAACCCGGACGAGCTCTTCCTGCTCACCCTGCGCCGGGCGGCCACCAGCGCCTTCCTGGCTGAGTGCGTGCTCCTGGCTCCGCTGCTGCTCCTCTTTTACCTCCTGGAGCCCGGCTCCAGTCCCATGCCCCAGGCCCTGGGCCTCAGCTTCGCCCTCTCCCTGATCTTCTTCTGCCTGTTCCACACCTGGCTGGAGTGGAAGGAAAGCAGGGACTGCGCATGAGCCTGCGCACCAAGATCCGGGAGCTCCGCCTCCGGGACCGGCTCAGCCAGGAGGAGCTGGCCCAGCGGGTGGGCGTGCGGCGGGAGACCATCGGCCACCTGGAAAATGGACACTACAACCCCTCCCTGAAGCTGGCCATGGACATCGCCCATGTCTTTGGGTGCACTGTGGAGGATATCTTCTCCTTTGAGGACTGACCCAATCGGCCCTCTCCCGCCCCCGGAGACGCCCGCCAAAAATTTTTCAAGTTTTTTTCAAAAAGGGCTTGCATTATTTTGACAGGTGTGGTAATATACAAAAGCTGTCCGGTGAGTTCACTTCGGACCGCGGCTTTCCGGGTGTGGCGAAGTTTGGTATCGCGCTTGAATGGGGTTCAAGAGGCCCTGAGTTCGAATCTCAGCACTCGGACCAAACAATGATAATCCGAACTGCATTATCCAAGTGGGTAATGTAGTTCGGATTTATCATTTCTATTGAAAATGTGCTTTGATGGACAAGGGCAGGATTGGTTTTCCTGCCCTTGCCTTTTTTATGAAATCCATATATAATTATATAAACTGAATAAAGGTGGTGTGTTATATGAGAAAATCATGGTGGAAAATTCCTCTATATTGTATAGTTGCAAGTTGGATATGCTTTCAACTGGAAGTTCGTTTTTTGGTAAGATGGACAATAGTAACATTGCCAGACGGGTCAATATCTACAGATAGTACACGACGGTTAATTCTTAATATTGTGCTATTTATAATTGTTGTTGCAATTGGTGGATTTTTCTTTTTTCGTAAAATGACTCACAAAGAACTTTTTTGCTCTGCGTCTGTTTTGGTTGTACTCAATATTGTATTTGGCTTAATTGCTTATAAAATGCAAGGAATGTTTTCTTTTTATTTTGCCGAGTTAACAGAGTGGGATAGTCTTATTTCAAGCCTGCTATTCCAAGTTACTCAAAATGTTTGGATTTCTGCTGTAATCAACTGGATATTGCCTCCATATATTTTTGTTCTATTTGGAAAAAAAGCATCTAACGAGAGTTAATAAAAAGGCGGGAGCATCGTTATAGATATTCCCGCCTTGTGCTTTAGTCCTGTTTTGACTTTTCTTGTTCCTGCTGTGCTTTCCGCTCTGCCAACTCCCGCCCTTGCCCTTTTCGCTGTTCTATGCTATATTTCACTCACAATATTTCATTTCAAAGGGAAACTGCTATGGATTATGAATTTCAGCTCTCTCCATATGATGGAGCATCTCTTGTTCCACAAGTCAGTTGTGCATTAGAAAAAAGGACTGAATCCATCTCAAGAGAAAAATACCCGAAGATGTGGAAAATCACCGATCATTTTAACTCAAAAAAAGTTTCTGAAATTGTTTTAAAAAGACGGCGCTTGCGATACAGGGTATATGGTATTTTACTTATCATTATGGGAGCATTTTTGCTTATCCCGGGATTAATGGAGCCGCAAGAATTGGCAGTCCCTTTATTTGCGGGTATTTTGGGCCTTTTGCTCGGTGTGTTTACTCTATGGAGCAGTAAAGCCCAAAAGCTACAAAGCGAGCGTTTTAATCAAGCCGCAGTAAAACTTTTGAAGGGTTTAGAGACTCCTCCCCCTGTTCGTGTTCAGTTCACGCAAGGCGGAATGAAAATTGCAGACCAGCAGACAGTTCCATATTCTGATTTTAATTTTATATATGAAACAAAAGATTTATTTCTTTTGACATGGAATGAACAGGTAACTATTTTGCAAAAGAAAGACATGGTCTCAGGTAATAAAGATCAATTCATTTCTTTTCTGCAAGACCATATTAGACCATAAAAGTATCATATCACAAAGCGGAGGCCAATATGAAGCGAAACCCAGCCATTGCAATCATAATGTGTCTGCTTGTATCATTCACATTTTCTGCCTGCGCGCCTGCGGCCCCCAGCGGCCAAACGCCTGAATTTTTTCATGACATTGGAAAAACACTGAGTGAATTAAAAAAAGAGCATCCTGAAGGCGAATTGATTGTAAGATTAGATGGATCTCCGGATAGCGCTGCTATATGTTTTGGGGACCCCGAGGCGGAATATCTTTACTACTTTTTTGGAACACAGAGCGGTGATGCTGAAAAGGCTATGAACGAATGTGAAGACCAGCTGAAATGCGCCGGTTTTGTCACCACCGCAAGCATACTCTTTCCAGACATGGAAGATGACATGTCCTTTGAAGATTTCTTTTCCTGGATCGGTGTGGACGACTATGAGTACTTGTTGGGGCCAGAGGTAATAACTGGAGAGGGCTGGTTAAGATTCACGTATCATGATATGGAAGTCATGGTGAATACAAACGAAGCCGCTCCTGGCGGCGGATGGGATTTCACAGGAGCAGAGATCGTGAAGCGTGATGCTCCGGTATCTATTGCAGACCCAGAACTATCAAATGCCAATCAAGACTTAGCGGATGCGGTCATGTTCGATCAAACTGTGTCATGAGAACGCAATACTGCACCCGGCGTGTGCATTTATTTTTGAAGGATCGTCGTAAAGAGAACGATGGCTGAATCAGTAAAAAGGCGGGAACATCATTTCAGATGTTCCCGCCTTTTTCACACCGCATCTATCCGTTCTGCTCCCTGTCCTGCGGCGGGCAGAAGAAGGGCCGCGCCTCGTCAAACAGGTCGATCATGCCGCAGTAGTTGAACGTTTCATACTTCCACAGCCATTCCTGCTGCTCCTCGTTCAGCTCCGACTCCGTCAGCGTCTGGCCGTCCGCGGTGATCAGGCCCACCGGCGTGATCACCGGCAGCTCCTGGTACATCTGGGCCAGGAAGTTCATGTAGCCCGTCAGGGGCAGGCCGGCCGTCTGAGCGGTGAGCACCCCCAGATAGTTGGGGCTGAGGATCACGCCGCTCTGCTCCGGGATGTCGTAGTTGGCCCATAAGAAGAAGGGGACGGCGTACTGCTGCAGCACCTCCGCCGTGGTGCGCTCCGACAGCTTTTTCCCGTAGAGCTCCTCGTAGAAGGCATTTTTCAGGGGCGGCTGGTGATCCCCGAAAAAGACGATCAGGGTGGGCTCCTCCACCTGGCTGTAATAGCCGATCAGTTCCTCCAGCGCGTCGTCGCTGGCCTGGGCCAGTGCGATATACTGCTCGGCACTGCTGTCCGCCGTGCGCAGCTGGGTGGACAGCCGGATGGTCTTGGTCAGGTTGTTCCATCCCTGGGCATATCCGCTGTGGTTCTGCATGGTCACATTGAAGACAAAGGCGGGAGAGGTGGTCCCGGTCACGTCAAAGATGGTCTCGTAGTCCGATCTGTCCGAGATATAGCGGCGGATCAGATAGGGGTCCTCCACGTCCTCCTGATACAGCTGGTGGTCAAAGCTGAGGCACTGGTAGGCGATGGGCCGGTTCCAGCCGGAGGACAGATAGGGGTGGAAAGCGGTCGTCTCATAGCCCTGGCTCCCAGCCAGGGCTGCCAGGGAGGGCATGCCCTCCTCCACATACAGCTGATAGGCCACCGTGTGCGGCGGCTGGAAGAGAGTGGAGAAGCCGGTGAGGTACTCAAACTCCACACTGGCCGTGCCGCCGCCGGTGACCGGGGAGTACATCCAGCCCTTGATGGTGTTCTCGGTCATGGAGTGGAGGAAGGGAGTGGGGTCCTCCTCCAGCTCCAGCCCCTCAAAAATGGTCAGGTCCGCGAAGGACTCGTTCATGATGGCGATGATGTTCACCGGCCGGGTGACGGAGCCGTCCGCCTCTACCGCCGGGTACTCCTCCGCCAGCTCCAGCACCCGGTCCCGGCTGTAATCCTCCGGCTTGTCCACCGAGCTGTACCGCATGGCTACCGTGAAGTTCAGCAGGAAGCCGTTGGCCTGGGTGACCCACTGCTGGGTGTAGATGCCCAGGGCGGGCAGCATCCCGGTGCAGAAGAAGGCGAAGCTGTAACCCGCGCCGAACAGGATCAGCAGGGCTCCGGCCAGCCGGGGCATCCGGTCCCGCCGCCGCTGGGCCGGGCAGGCCCAGACCAGGAAGAGGTAGGCCACCAGCAGAACGGCCGCCTGGACGATGTAGTGGTCCAGCGAGTAGTCGAAGTCGCTGGCCACGTTGGCCGCGGTCCGCCAGCCCGCCACATCCGCAGGGAACAGGATGCGCCCCCGGAAGCGCAGGATATAGTGGTTGAGCAGCCCCACCAGGAAGCACAGGGTGACCGCCACCGCCGCAGATCGCCGCCGCCGCCCCAGGATCAGCCGGCACAGGGCGAACAGCAGGTAATACCAGATCATGTTCATCAGCACCTGCCAGGCCGCCAGATCCTGGAACACATCGTTCTCATTCAGGATCTCCACCATCCAGAGGGCCGCCCACGGCCCCAGCAGGAACACCAGACGGGAGATCCACCGGTCCGGGTCCCCCCGCATGCTTCGGAAAGGACGCAGCAGGGTATCTTTGCAGAAAAGCGCTCTCATGTTTATCCTCCAAAAACGGCAGACCAAATATGCCGTATTTTTATAGGATAGCGCGTCCCCGAAAAATTGCAATAGCCTTCATCAAATTTTAATGAACTCTGCATCCTTTTCCAGGGTATCCTCTGAAATAGACGAAGAAAAGGGAAAAAAGTTCCACCCTTTTTCTGCTATTCAAATATACGCTTTTGTATGAATATTTGTCAGGGGGCCGCCTCCCCGTCCGCGGCCTGCTTCTCAGTTTTCTCCTCCTGCCGGTGCGTTCTTTTCTGGTATTCGCTTTTTCACCAAAAAGACGGCCTTATTTTTCTCAAATTCGCATATTTATCTATTGACTATGCATAGAATAGTGGTTTATACTCAGGGTATCGCCCTGGCTTGCCGGGGCACCAAAATAAAGGAGATCTGTTTGAATGAAAAAGTTTCTTGCTTTGACCTTGTCCCTGGCCATGGCCCTGAGCCTGGCCGCCTGCGGCGGCTCCGGAAGCGGCTCCGCTTCCTCCGCCCCCGCCGCTTCCTCCGGCGTGTCCTCTTCCGCCGGGGACGCCGGCTCCAGCACCGGCAGCACCAGCACCCCCGCCGAGCTGACCACCGTGGAGGCCGGCAAGCTCATCATGTCCACCAACGCCGCCTTCCCTCCCTATGAGATGACCGACGACAGCGGCAATGTGGTGGGCATCGACGCCGAGATCGCCGGCGCCATCGCTGACAAGCTGGGACTGGAGCTGGTCATTGACGACATGGACTTCGACGCCGCCCAGCTGGCGGTCCAGCAGGGTAAGAGCGACATCTGCATGGCCGGCCTGTCCGTCACCGAGGACCGCCTGCTGGTCATGGACTTCTCTGACAGCTACGCCACCGGCATCCAGGTCGTCATCGTGCCCGAGGGCTCCGACGTCACCCTGGACAACCTGGGCGAGCAGCTCATCGGCACCCAGCGGGCCACCACCGGCAACATCTACTGCACCGACGACTACGGCGAGGACCATGTGATCGCCTATGACGACGGCATCGTGGCCGTGCAGGACCTGCTCAACGGCAAGGTGGACGCCGTGGTCATCGACAAGGCCCCTGCCCAGGAGTTCGTGGCCGCCAACCCCGGCCTGGTCATTCTGGACACCGAGTATGCCAACGAGGACTACGCCATCGGCGTGGCCAAGGGCAACACCGCTCTGGTGGATGCCGTGAACGGCGCGCTGGCCGAGCTCACCGCCGACGGGACCATTCAGTCCATCATTGAGAAGTACATCCCCGCGGAGGGCTGATCGTCCGCACGCCAGATCAAGAAAGGGCGGCCCCTGGCCGCCCTTTTTCTTACGAAGACATAGAGAGGGGTAGAACAATGGACCTGGCCTACTATTATGAGCTATGGCGCGGGATGATGCTCTCCGCTGACCCGGCTGTTGCAGACGCCGTCGCCTGGTGGCAGGAATTTTATGTGAAGTTCTATATGGCCTTTATTGAGGCGGACCGCTGGAAACAGTATCTGGACGGGATCGGGACCACCCTCACCGCCACTGCTCTGGCCCTGGTCCTGGGCGTAGTCCTGGGGATCCTGGTGGCTCTGGTGCGCACCGCCCACGACCAGCAGCGCGCCGACCGCCGCAGGAACCCGGTCCTCGGCCTGTTCAACGGGGTATGCAAGGTGTACGTCACCGTCATCCGCGGCACCCCCATGATGGTCCAGCTGCTGATTTGGAGCTCCGTGGTATTCGTCAGCAGCCGCAATTTCACCCAAATTGGAATCCTGGGCCTGGGCATCAACTCCGGAGCTTATGTGGCGGAGATCATCCGCGGCGGGCTGATGGCGGTGGACGGCGGTCAGATGGAGGCGGGCCGCTCCCTGGGGCTGAATTACTTTGATACCATGCGCTTCATCGTTATCCCACAGGCCATCAAGGCCATCCTCCCCGCCCTGGGCAACGAGTTCATCATCCTGCTCAAAGATACCTCTTTGATCACGGTCATCGGCGGCAAGGAGCTGCTCCACGCCGCTCAGGGCATCATGGGCCGTACTTACGAGGCAATGTTCCCTCTGATCGGCATCGCCTGCATGTATCTTGTTCTGGTCATGATCTTCACCTGGCTTCTGGGCAAACTGGAAAGGAGGCTGCGTCAAAGTGATCGACGTTAAAAATCTGAGCAAGTCCTTTGGCGACCACCTGGTGCTGGACGACATCACCGAGTCCATCCAGGTGGGGGAGAAGGTGGTCATCATCGGCCCCTCCGGCTCCGGCAAGTCCACCTTCCTGCGCTGTCTCAACCTGTTGGAGACCCCCACCAAGGGGACCATTACCTTCAACGGCACAGAGATCACCGATCCCAAGGCGAAGATCGACCAGATCCGCCAGCAGATGGGGATGGTGTTCCAGCATTTCAACCTGTTCCCCAACATGACCATCCGAAAAAACATCACCCTCGCCCCGGTGCGCACCAAGCTCTTGACCCAGGCCGAGGCCGACGACACCGCCACCACCCTGCTGCGCCGGGTGGGACTGGAGGACAAGGCGGACTCCTACCCCGCCCAGCTCTCCGGCGGGCAGAAGCAGCGCATCGCCATCGTCCGTGCCCTGGCCATGAAGCCCAAGGTGATGCTTTTTGACGAGCCCACCTCCGCCCTGGACCCGGAGATGGTAGGTGAGGTGCTGGAGGTCATGAAGCAGCTGGCCGATGAGGGAATGACCATGGTGGTGGTCACCCATGAGATGGGCTTCGCCCGGGAGGTGGGCAGCCGGGTGCTCTTCATGGATGGCGGAAAGATCCTGGAGCAGGAGCAGCCCCAGGCCTTCTTCTCCAATCCTAAGCACCCCCGCACCCAGCTCTTCCTCTCCAAAGTCCTGTAAGCTCAAAAAGGCGCCCCGCTGTCCTTTGACAGCGGGGCGCTTCCGCCTTTCCAGATGGTATGCAGGGCCGTCCAAAAGTCCGTTGTATGGGCGCCGGCCGTTTCCCGCCGCATCCCCGGGGAGGGCCCCTCATAACCTCCGGCTCAGCCAATGGCCAGCTTGATATAAGAGACCGTCCGGAGCCGAGGCTCCGGACGATCTCTTATCATCGAAACTGATCCTGTTCCGCTTCCGCCTTTGGCGAAAGCTCCGCGTGCTCCCTTGCTCGTCCTCTCCAAACCGGACCCGCTTCGCTGGGCTCCGGTTTGGCCGGCGGCAGAGACGCCGGCTTCCGCGGCTTTACAGTCCCAGCTTCATGGACACCACGTTGTCCACCATGGCCAGGGCATTATCCAGCATCAGTACGTCCTTGCCGCCGCCCATGGCGCTGTCCGGCTTGCCGCCGCCGGAACCGCCGGCGATGGCGGACACCTGCTTGATGATATCCCCCGCCTTCACGCCCCGCTTGACGGCCTCCTTGCCGCACACCGCCAGGAAGGTGATCTTCTCCCCATTGACGGAGGCCAGCACCGCCACCACGCTGGGCTCTTTGTCACGCAGGAAGTCGCCCATGTTCCGCAGACGGCTGGCATCGGCATCGGGCACGGTGGCAGTGAGGACCTTCAGGCCGCCCACCTCGTGGGCCGAGAAGAGGAACCGCTCAGCCTCGCCCAGAGCCTCCTTGGCCCGGAATTTCTCCAGGGACTGGCGCAGCTCCTTCATCTCCGTCATGATGTGCTCCGCCTTGTCCCGCAGTTCGCCGGGCTTGGCCTTCAGGGCGGCAGCGGCCTGGAAGAGCATCTCCTGGTTGCGGTTCATCACGTCCAGGGACGCCTGCCCGGTGGTGGCCTCGATGCGGCGCACGCCGGAGGCCACAGAGAACTCGCTGGAGATGTGGAACACCCCCGCCTTGGCGGTGTTGTCCAGATGGGTTCCTCCGCAGAACTCCACGGAGTACCCCCCCATGTCCACCACCCGGACGGTGTCGCCGTACTTCTCGCCGAACAGGGCGGTGGCGCCGGTCTTCTTGGCCTCCTCGATGTCCATCACCTTGGTGTCCACCGGATATCCCTCCAGGATGGACTCATTCACCAGGCGGTTCACCTCGCTCAGCTCCTCCGGCGTCATGGCGGAGAAGTGGGTGAAGTCGAAGCGGAGGAAGTCGGGCTCCACCAGGGAGCCGGCCTGATGCACGTGGTCGCCCAGCACGGTCTGGAGGGCCTTGTGCAGCAGATGGGTAGCGGTGTGGGCCCGCTGGATGGCCCGGCGGCGCTTGGCGTCGATGGAGGCGGTGACCGTATCCCCCACCTTCACATTGCCGGAGAGCACCCGGCCGTAGTGCATATATTTCCCGCCCTTGTTCTTCTGTACGTCGCTGACCTGGAAGCGGAAGCCGTCGTTCTCCACCACGCCGTGGTCGGCCACCTGGCCGCCCATCTCGGCGTAGAAGGGAGTCTGATCCAGCACCAGGATGCCCTCGGCGCCGGTGCCCAGCTCCTCCCGCAGCTCCTCGCCCGCCACCAGGGCCAGCACCTTCCCCTGGGCAGAATGGCTCTCATAGCCCAGGAACTGGGTGGCGGGCATGTCCTTGCCAAACTCCACGCCGGCCCAGCCCAGGTCGCCCAGGGCCTCCCGGGCCTTCCGGGCCCGGGTCTTCTGCTCCTCCATCAGGGTGTCGAAGGCGGCCTTGTCCAGCTCCATGCCCTCGTCCTCCACCATCTCGATGGTCAGGTCGATGGGGAAGCCGTAGGTGTCATACAGCTTGAAGGCGTCCGCCCCGGAGAAGGTCTTCTCCCCCCGGGCCTTGTGCCCTTCCAGCATCTCCCCGAAGATCTTCAGGCCGCCGTCGATGGTCTTGGCGAAGTTCTCCTCCTCCACCCGGATGACCTTGGTGATATAGTCCTGGCGCTCCCGCAGCTCAGGATAGTGGCCCTCGTTCTCATGGATGACGGTGTCGCACACCTCATACAGGAAGGGGTGGTCCACCCCCAGCAGCTTGCCGTGGCGGGCGGCCCGGCGCAGCAGACGGCGGAGCACATAGCCCCGGCCCTCGTTGGAGGGGAGCACGCCGTCACAGATCATGAAGGTGGCGGAGCGGATGTGGTCTGTGATGACCCGGAGGGACACGTCCTTGCTGTGGCTCTCGCCGTAGTGGGCGCCGGTGATCTGGGACACCTTGTGGGTGATGTTCATCACGGTGTCCACATCAAAGAGGGAGTCCACCCCCTGGCACACGCAGGCCAGGCGCTCCAGTCCCATGCCGGTGTCGATGTTCTTCTGCTTCAGCTCAGTGTAGTGGCCCTCCCCGTCGTTGTCGAACTGGGAGAAGACGATGTTCCACACCTCGATATAGCGGTCGCAGTCGCAGCCCACAGTGCACCCCGGCTTGCCGCAGCCATAGGCCGGGCCCCGGTCGTAGTAGATCTCGGAGCAGGGGCCGCAGGGGCCGGAGCCGTGCTCCCAGAAGTTGTCCGCCTTGCCGAACTTGAAGATGCGGTCCTCCGGAATGCCGATCTCGTCCCGCCAGATGGCCATGGCCTCGTCGTCGGCGGGGGTGGTCTCGTTGCCCTCAAAGACGGAGGGATACAGCCGGTCCGGGTCCAGGCCCACCCACTCCGGGCTGGTCAGGAACTCCCAGGACCAGGCGATGGCCTCGCGCTTGAAGTAGTCGCCGAAGGAGAAGTTGCCCAGCATCTCGAAATAGGTGCCGTGGCGGGCTGTCTTGCCGATGTTCTCGATGTCGCCGGTGCGGATGCACTTCTGACAGGTGCAGACGCGGTGGCGGGGGGGCTCCTGCTCCCCGGTGAACCAGGGCTTCATGGGCGCCATGCCGCTGTTGATGAGCAGCAGGGAGGCGTCGTTCTGGGGGATCAGGGAGAAGCTGGGCAGGCGGAGATGTCCCTTGCTCTCAAAAAAAGACAGGAACATCTCCCTCAGTTCATTCAGGCCAAAGGGCTTGGGCTCGCGCATGGTGGTCTACCTCCAATATTTTTTCATGTTTTTGTGTTACAAATAACCGGGCCATATCATCAGTCGCCCCGGAACAGGCCGGTGAAATTGTTCACCAGATTGGACAGGCTCCAGCTGGACTTCTGAAGTCCGGCGGACAGGCCGATCAGCTCCATGTCCGGGTCAAAGGCCACCCGGATGGACACCTTCTCCTGGGAGAAGATGCACAGGAGCTGGGCGATGCCGTGCTCCTCCCCCTCGGTGCTGCCAGTGACCTGGGCGGACTTGAGCTCCTGATAGTCCCCCGCCTCCTGGAACACCGGCTCCACCAGGTCCTGGACGCTCTGGGCGGTCAGGTCTGCCCGGATATCCTCCCGGAAGGACTCATATACCGCCTCGTAGTCGCCCTCCAGGAGCTGGTCCAGGACAGCCTCCCCGGCGGTCAGGACGGTCTCTGTGTCCATGCCCTGGGGCAGGGGCTCCGCCTCCTCCTGGGAGGAGCAGCCGGCCAGCATCACGGTCAGGGCCAGGGCCGCCGCCAGCAGCGGCACGATCCTCTGTTTCATGGTCTGTCCTCCAGCATCAGCTCGGACCGGGCATAGAGCACCGCCCGGCCCGCCAGAATGACCCGGTCCCCTTCCAGCCGGCAGTACAGGGTCCCCCCTCTGGGGGATGCCTGCCGGGCCACGAACCGGGTCTTGCCCAGCTTTTGCGCCCAGTAGGGGATGATATGGCAGTGTCCGGAGCCGCACACAGGGTCCTCCGGCACCCCCATCTTTGGGGCAAACGAGCGGGAGACGCAGTCGTACCCCTCCATCCCCGGCGCCGTGACCTGCATCAGGGCCCCCTTCACCTTCAGCAGCTTGTCCATGTCCGGCTTCAGCGCCAGCACGTCCTCCGCCCGGTCAAAGACGCACAGCAGGTCCCGGGCCCGCCAGACCTCCGACGGCCGCGCCCCCAGGGCCTGGGTGATCTCCTCCGTCACCTCCAGCCGCTTCAGCTGGTAGGCGGGGAAATCCATGCTCAGCAGCTCTCCCTCCGCCCGCACGGTCAGCAGTCCGCTGAGGGTCTGGAAGCCGACCCTCTCCACTCCCGGCTCCACGAATCTGGTGATGATATGGGCCGCGGCCAGGGTGGCGTGGCCGCATAGGTCGATCTCCCCGCCGGGGGTGAACCAGCGCAGCCGGTACTCCTCCCCCTCTTTCACAACAAAGGCCGTCTCAGACAGGTTGTTCTCCCGGGTGATCTTCAGCATCAGATCCTCCTCCGGCCACCGCTCCATCACGCAGACCGCGGCCGGGTTGCCCTCAAATATCCTGTCGGCGAAGGCGTCCACCACATATTGTCTCATTCCATCAGCTCCTTGTTCCATAAAAAATCGCCCCTGACCAAGTCAGGGGCGGATCATCACCACGGTACCACCCTGATCGCCAGAGCACGCCCTTTCGGGAGCGCTCCGGCCTCTCAGCATCCCAGCTAACGGGGGATCGTCCGTCCCGCTCCTCACGGGCCGCTCCGGAGTGGCCTGCGCTGCCGCTTCTGCCGAGGGCTCACACCGCTCCCCTCTCGCTTCAGGCTGCCTGCCGCGCTTGGCTCCATCATCGCATTTACCGCAATATTTTATCACAATTTCGGCGCTTGTCAACCGTTCCCGCCGCTTTTTCCAAAACGTGCCTCCCATTCGGCGGGCTTGAAGCCCACCAGCACGAAGTCCTCTCCCGCCAGGATGGGCCGCTTGACCAGCATCCCGTCCGCAGCCAGCAGGTCCAGCTGCTCCTCCTCGTCCATGCCGGGCAGCCTGTCCTTCAGGCCCAGAGCCTTGTATTGCAGGCCGCTGGTGTTGAAAAATCGCTTCAGGGGCAGGCCGCTCCTGTGCTGCCACTCCCGCAGCTCCTCCTTTTTGGGGTTGTCCAGCTTGATGTCCCGGAACTCATAGGGGATCGCCCGTTCCTCCAGAAAGGCCCTTGCCTTCTGGCAGGTGGTGCATTTGGGGTAGCATACAAAGAGCATGTTGGTCCCTCCGTCCTGAATGTTGGGCAGCCCGCAGGAAGCGCACGCCCTGCTCCATACTTTACCACACTCCGGGACGCAAATCAAGGTTCTGCTCCGCCGCTCTCTTGAATTTCTGCCCATGCAATGGTATAATAGGGGCGACAAAAAGGAGGTGACATCCATGCTGGTCTCCACAAGGGGCAGATATGCGCTCCGGGTCATGCTGGAGCTGGCCCAGCACGGCCGGGACTGCTACACCGCCCTGAGCTCCATCGCTTCGGAGCAGGGCATCTCAGGCAAGTATCTGGAGAGCATCATCTCCACCCTCTCCAAGGGCGGCCTGGTGGAGGGCGTGCGTGGAAAGGGGGGCGGCTACCGACTCACCCGTCCGCCGGAGGACTACTCCGTGGGAGAGATCCTGCGTCTGGCAGAGGGCTCCCTGGCCCCGGTGGCCTGTCTCGACTGCGGCTCCGACCCCTGTGCCCGGGCCGGCAGCTGCCGCACCCGTCCCCTCTGGGAGCGGCTTGACGCGCTCATCTGTGGATATCTGGACCAGGTGACCCTGGCCGATCTCCTCTCCGCTCCCGGCTCGGACTCCTCTCCCTGCTGAGTGGCCGTCCCTGTTCCGGTTCCACGGCCGCGGCTCCTGTCCTGGAGCCGCGGCCGCTTTTTCCGGCCCTCCGGCGCAGAGCCTGATGCCCGCACCGGCCCCCGGGTCCTGTGTAGGGGCGCACTTCGTGCGCCCTCATTCCTGCCTTGAAACGCCCCCCCAAATATTGTATCATGGTAACAGAAACGACAGGGGTTCTCGGCGGGTATTTTCAGGGAAAACTCTGCTTAAACATCCCCTCCGATGCGTCTGTGCGTCCCCGCCCTCTGCGGGGCGGGACCGCGGAGGGGAAAGCCTGCCCTGGGGCCCCAAAACAAGAGCAGGAGAAAAAACGGTCAGCACGGACGATGGAGGGAGCTCTATGGACCTGAACACGCGAAAGATCCTATCCCTATTTGCAAGCATCCTATTCACCATTCCGGTCTATATCATTCTGCACGAGGGCGGGCATGCCCTGATCGCGCTGTCCTGCGGCGCCCGCATCACAGAATTCAGCATTCTGGGCGCCTATATGCGCTATGAAGGCGGTACGTTCACCGCTCTGACGCTGTCTCTTTTTTATATTGCGGGAATGCTGCTGCCGGTCCTCATATCCATCGCCTATATGCTGCTCTATCGGGACGCAGCGCAGTCCGTCTTTTATCGAATTTTTTCTTTTCTGTTTCCCTTGATCCTCACAGCCCCTGCCCTGGCATGGGGGATCGTCCCCCTCCTGTATCTTTCCGATCAGGCACCCCCAGGGGATGATGTGACCGGATTCATAGAAAGCTCCGGTGCAAGCCCCTGGGCTGTCCTGTTGGGTGCTGTCCTCCTTTTTGCCGGCTGTCTCTTTCTGGCCTGGCAGAGAAAGATCATCCAAAACTATTGGGCTGCTGTCAGGCTCGGCGTGTCATGAGCCGTTCCCGCAGGGCCAAGGCTGTCCCCTTGGTGCGGATAGGACGATACCCTCCGTACACTGAGGGCATCTATGGCGCGGAGCAGAAGGATCTCAGGGGATGCAACCGGCAGTTGCGGAAGTTTCAGCCGTAGTTGGTAGCGTGTGACCATGGATCGCAGTATATTGTTTCCAAGGGGGTAACACAAATGTTGTCTGAAAGAATATATCAGTTCAGACGAAAGAGCGGCCTTTCTCAAGAGCAGCTTGCGGAGAAGATAGGCGTTTCGAGACAGGCCATCTCCAAATGGGAGAGCGGAACATCAATGCCTGAATTTCAAAAACTGTTGGCTTTGAGCGAGTGCTTCCACATCACTCTTGATGAACTTGTAAAGGACAGAGGGGCTGAGGAAAGGACAGAAGAAACACGGTCAACGCCAAAAGAAGCCAAGGGCCCGAAAGCCATGGATCAGAAAGCCGGCATTTGTCTTTGCCTGGCTGGCGCCATCTGTCTGACACTATCCGGACTCATGATGGTCATAAGCCCCGGTGCGGCAGAGCAGCTGAATACCGCTTCAACGATCACCCTCAATGGGTCTGGTGTGCTCATCGCCCTGTGCGTCCTTTTGATGGTCACTGGAGCGGTCCTGATCCTGCGAAAGAAATGAACGGAGGCAAGCCTATGGGGAAATTGAGTCATCTTTTTAGCGCTGTCGCAATTTTGTTGTCAGATGTCATGTGTGCCGTTGTGGCATTTGGCTATCGTGATATGCTCTGCGGGATCGAGCACTCATGTTACAGCGCACCTGCCAGCGTGGCATTTCTCTATGCCATCCCGTTTGGCATCGGGATCGCGGTATGTTCCCTTGTCGCGTACATACTTCATAAACGGTCAAGTTAACAAATGATCCGATCTCAAAGGCTCCGCTCGTACAACGTCCCCCGGCTGTACCGGGGACTGCGCGCAGAAAAGGCCCACCGCTGACGCGGCGGGCCTTCTTATGTCAGGGGCCGTCCGGGAGCTCTCCCCGGCGCGGGTCACAGGGTGTCCTCCTCCGCCCGGTCCAGGGCCTCTCCCACATCGAAGGGGGGCATGTCCTCCTCCGCTCCGCCTGGAGCTGCCCCGGAAGCGCTCTCGGGAGGGGTTCCCCCGGGGACGCCCTGGCGGTACTTCATCTCCTGCCACTGCTCCTTGGTGATGAGCAGCTGGCGGGGCTTTGAGCCCTCGAAGGGCCCCACGATCCCCTTCTCCTCCAGCTGGTCCACCAGCCGGGCCGCCCGGGCATAGCCCAGCTTCAGGCGGCGCTGGAGCATAGAGACCGACGCCTGTCCCGTCTCCAGGATCACCTCGGCTGCCGCGTCGATGAGCTCGTCGAACTCCTCCCCCACCTCCTCGGGGGCGGAGCCGCCCACGCCCTTGGCGCCCTTCTCCTTCTCGGCGGCGTGCTGCTCGATCTCCTGCATCACCTGGTCATCGTAGCTGGCGTCGCCGCTGTTCTGCTTGACAAAGTCCACCACTGCGGCCACCTCCTGGTCGGAGATGAGGCAGCCCTGGACCCGGGTGGGCTTGCCGGAGCCCAGGGGGAAGTAGAGCATGTCGCCCCGGCCAACCAGCTTCTCCGCGCCGGTGGTGTCCAGGATGATGCGGGACTCCAGGCTGGAGGCCACCGCGAAGGCGATGCGGCTGGGGATATTGGCCTTCATCAGGCCGGTGATCACGTCGGCGGAGGGCCGCTGGGTGGCGATGATGAGGTGCATGCCGGAGGCGCGGCCCATCTGGGCCACCCGGCAGATGGACTCCTCCACCTCCTTGGCCGCCACCAGCATCAGGTCGGCCAGCTCGTCGATGACCACCACGATCTGGGGCATTTTGGTCATGCCCTCCGTCCTGGCGGCCAGGGCGTTGTAGGCGGCCAGATCCCGCACCCCAACCTCGGCAAAGGTGCGGTAGCGCTTCATCATCTCGGTCACCGCCCACTGCAGGGCGCCCGCCGCCTTCTTGGGGTCAGTGACCACCGGGATCAGCAGGTGGGGGATGCCGTTGTAGATGCCCAGCTCCACCATCTTGGGGTCCACCATGATCAGGCGCACCTCGTCGGGGGTGGCCTTATAGAGCAGGGAGATGATCAGGGAGTTGGTGCACACCGACTTGCCCGAGCCGGTGGTGCCGGCAATGAGCAGGTGGGGCAGCTTGGCGATGTTGCCTACGATGCAGTGGCCGCCGATGTCCTTGCCCACGGCGAAGGACACCTTGGAGGGGCTGTCGGTGAACTCCCTGGAGCCGATGACGCTGTGGATGTTCACCGGCGACACCAGCTTGTTGGGCACCTCGATGCCCACCATGGAGATCTGGTCCGGGATGGGGGCGATGCGCACGCCGGAGGCCCCCAGGGCCAGGGCGATGTCGTCCGCCAGATTGGTCAGCTTGTTCAGCCGGACGCCCTGGTCCAGCTCCAGCTCGTACCGGGTCACCGAGGGGCCCCGGGTCACGTTGACGATGTTGGCGTCGATGCCGAAGGAGTGGATGGTGTCATCCAGCCGCTGCCGGTTGGCGTTGAGCTCCACCAGGGCCTCCCCGCCGATGTCCCCCGGTCCCTCCTTCAGTAGGGAGAGGGGGGGATACTGATAGGGGTGCTCCCCCGCCTCCGCCAGCCGGGACTGGACATCCCGGGCCACCTCCTGGGCGGCCTGGCGTGCCTCCTCCCGGGAGACCTTGGCCGGCTCCGGCTCCCGGGGGCTCTCCCCGGAGAGGGGGGCGGCCGGCGGGGCGGGCGGGACAGACGGGACAGGCGCGGGGGCCGGCTCCGGCGCCTGCCGGACCAGCTCCGCCTGGGCGGGCTCTGCCGCCGGCTCCGGCACCGGGGCGGGCTGCTCCGCCGTCCGCTGCTCCGCCCCCGCCAGCACCTGGTCCGGAGCGGGGACATTTGCCTTGCGGTTGAAAAAGCTCCCCTTCTTTTTCACCTCGGGAGCGGTCTGGGCCGTCTTGCCCACCAGGGGGCCGTCCTCCACCGGGATGTCGATGTCCGCCCGGCGGGAGGGGGTCCGAACGGGCTCCGGGGCGGCGGGCCGCTCCTCCCGCTTGCTCCGGCGCGGGCGCTCCGGCTCCTCCTCCGGCTCATACTCATAGCGGGGCCGGTCGAAGATCCAGTCCGCCACCTCGGCCAGGGAGAGGCGGAAGGCCCCCAGTCCTGCCAGCAGGAAGGCCAGCACGAACAGGATGGTGGAGCCCAGGCGGCTGAACACCTGGACGCTCCCCTGGGCCAGCACGCCCCCCAGCACGCCGCCGGAGGTCAGCTCCTCCCCCGCCGCCCACAGGGTCTTCACCAGGGCGGCGTCCCAGGGCAGGACCCTGCCCAGCAGCCCGTGGACGATGCAGGAGAAGAGCAGGGGCAGCAGCAGGGCGCAGGTCACCCGCAGGCGCACCGGCCGCCCCCGGTGGAAGGCCAGGATATAGGCCGCCAGCAGCAGGGCCGGAGGCATCAGCCAGAAACCATAGCCCAGCAGACCCTTCAGCAGTCCGGAGAAGAAATCGATGAAAATGGCCTGGATGTGGAAATAGCCCAGCGCCGCGAACAGGGCCAGCGCCAGACACACCGCCGCCCCGATCTCCCGACGCATGGGCCGGCGGGCCGGCGCTTTGCTCCCGCGGCTGTTCCCCCGGCTGCTGCCGGAGGCACTGCCGCTCCTGCGCGTTCCCCCGGAGGAGGTGCGCTTCCCTCCGGTCTTCTTTTGTGATGCGGCCATGTGTCCGCCTCCCTTTCCGGTCAATCAGGTCTTGGTCCGGGGCGCCCTCACAGCCCCGCCAGGCTGGCGGCCAGGGAGATGGCTCCCGCCGCCCAGCAGTAGTAGGCAAAGGCGCCGAACTTTCCCTTGCCCGCCAGCAGGTTCACCAGGCGGATGGCGAAGTAGCCCACCACGCCGGCCACCAGCATGCCCACCAGATAGACGGGCAGAAGGCTGGTGTCGATCCCCGCCTGGACCGCGTCGATCAGCTCCAGCAGGGTGGCGCCGAAGACGGCAGGCAGGCTCATCAGGAAGGAGAACCGGACGGCAAAGGTGCGGTCATAGCCCCGCAGCATCCCCGCCGAGATGGTGATGCCGGACCGGGAGATGCCGGGCAGGGTGCCCAGCGCCTGGGCGCAGCCCACCAGAAGGGCGTCCAGCACAGTGGCAGTCCGCTCCGTTTTCCGCCCCCGGGCCATCCGGTCGGAGAAAAACAGGATGAAGCCGGTGGCCAGCAGGGCGAAAGAGACAAAGGTCACGTTGGACATGGCCCCCTCCACAAGATCCTTGATCGGCAGCACCACAAACAGGGGCAGGGTAGCCACAATGATGAGCAGCACCAGCCGCCGGGCGGGGGGCAGCTTCTCCCGGCCCCGCCGTCCCCTGGAGGCCAGGTCCCGGATGCCCAGGAAAAATTCCCGGATCATGTCGATGATGTCCTGCCAGTAGTAGACGCACACCGCGATCAGGGTGGCAAAGTGCAGGAGCACCGTGAAAAACATCTGGGACTCCTCCACGTTTTCCATGGCGAAGAAGTGCTGGAACAGGGCCAGGTGGCCCGAGCTGGAGATGGGCAGGAATTCTGCGATCCCCTGCAGGATCCCCATCAAGATCGACATCCAATAGGTCAAAACGATGTACCTCCGTGAAACTGTCATACTCTGTCCCGTTCCCCGGAAGAGTCCCCTCCTCCGGAAACAGGCACTTTATTATATTAGCACAAGCGGGGAGGGAATTCCAGTCTTTTTCCTCCAAACTTATGTCAACTTCTCGTCTTTTCCCCTCCAGGCAGGAGAGGCCCCGTCCGGCCCAGGCTGGACGGATGGAAAAAAGACGCTGTCCGTCCGAACGGACAGCGTCCCTCTCACCTGTCCGGCCCGGCCGGCAGGGTCATCTGCTTATAGAAGTCCAGGGTGCGGAAGCCCCGTTCCAGCTGGGTGAGCAGATACGCCTCGCTCACCCCGGCCAGCTCCTCCAGGGCCCCGCTGTCCAGCCGGAAGGAAAACAGCCGCCGGGCGTCCCCGCAGACCACATGCCGCATAGCGGCCAGGACGGGGGGCGAGACCGGCATGGAGATCCCCTCCCCCACACCGCCTCGGCATTTGGCGCAGTGGAGCGCCCCCTCCCGCAGGTGGAAGCGGGGCTCCTCCGGCCGTTCCGCGCCGCAGACGGCGCAGCCGTCCAGGATGGGCTCATAGCCCGCAGCGCACATCAGCCGCAGCTCAAAGGCCGCCTTGACCAGGGCCAGGGGCTTCTGGGGCATCTGGTCCAGGGCGTACAGGCTGTTGAGCACCAGGGAGAGCAGCTCCGGCGCCGGCACGTCCTCCACCGCCAGCGCCTCCGCCGCCTCGGCGAAGTAGCAGGCCAGGGCCAGCCGCTCCACATCCCGGCGCAGCCCCAGAAACTCCCGCTCCACCGCCGCCTCCTTCACGGTCCAGCGGCCCCGGTACTCATACAGCACCAGGTCCGACCAGGCCAGCAGCTGGACCCCGGCGGCCACCGGGCTCCCCTTCTTACGGCAGCCCCGGGCCGAGGCGGTGAGCTTCCCGCTCTCCTGGGTCAGCAGGGTCAGGATCTTGTCTGACTCCTTGTAATCCACCGCACGGAGGACCAGCGCTTTGGTGCGCATATGCATCTCGTCCGCTCCTCTATGTATCTCCGGCCGGTCCGCCGAGGGCGGGCCGGCCGGGCAGTTCACATATCCTTTTTGTCCATCATGCCCGGCACAGACGGGGGCAGAGTCCCGCCCCCCGGCGCTCCGGGAGGGGGCATGGGAGGGAAGACCACTTCCTCCCCCTCCTTCAGCCGGGCCGCCAGATAGGCCTGGGGCAGTCCGGTGGCAAAAAAGAAGTTCCAAAATCCGCTCTGTTCCATCTGTCTTGCCCTCCTGTCTCTGCTGCTTAGGCTGGCATCTCCAGTGGAAAACATGCGCGGTAATTTTTAGGCCCGGTCTTTTCCCTCACTCATCCCGGTATCCGAAGTTGCGGATCAGATTCACGTTGTCGCGCCAATTTTCTTTTACTTTCACCCAGGTCTGGAGGTACACCTTGGTCCCCATGAATCGCTCCATGTCCTGCCGGGCCAGGGAGGACACCTTTTTCAGCATGGCTCCCCCCTTGCCGATGATGATCCCCTTATGGCTGTTCTTCTCGCAGTAGATGGTGGCGTCGATCTCGATGACCTCGTCATCCCGCTCGGAAAACTTGGTGATCTCCACGGCGGTGCCGTGGGGGATCTCCTTGTCCAGGCAGAGCAGCAGCTTCTCCCGCAGGATCTCCGCCATCATCTGGCGCTCCGGCTGATCGGTGACCATGTCCTCCGGGAAGAGCTGGGGCCCCTGGGGCAGAAACCCGTCCAGTACGTCCAGCAGCTCCTCCACCCCCTCGCCGGTCCTGGCCGAGACAGGGACCACGGCGGTGAACTCATGGGCCTGCCCGTAGGTCTGGATGACCTCCAGCAGCTCCTCCTTGTGCTCCAGGGTGTCCACCTTGTTGATGACCAGCACCGAGGGGCAGCCCAGGGTCTTGATGCGGGCGATGAGCTCCGCCTCCGGGCCGCCGACGTTGGGGATGGGCTCCACCAGCAGCATGACCGCGTCCACGTCGGCCACGCTCTCCTTCACCACGTTCACCATGTAGTCCCCCAGGCGGGTGCGTGCCTTGTGCAGGCCCGGCGTATCCAGAAAGACGAACTGGCTCTCCCCCCGGTTCAGAATGGCACAGATCCGGTTCCGGGTGGTCTGGGGCTTGTTGGAGACGATGGCCACCTTCTCCCCCACCAGGGCATTGGTCAGGGTGGACTTGCCCACGTTGGGGCGGCCTACAATAGAGATCATTCCCGATTTTTTGATGGACATAGCGTTTGTTCCTCAACTTTCTTTTCCGGCGGTGTGAGCACTTTCCGCCTTATGATCCGTTCCCCGCTCCAGCAGCTGGTCCAGCTTCTCCTCCATCCGGCGGAGCCGGTCTGTCTCCTCTTCCAGCCGGCGCCGGGTCTGCTGGAGCCGCTCCCGCAGCTGTATGATCAGCGCCCCGGCCAGGGCCAGGAGGGCGGTGGCCAGCAGAAAGCAGACCATTTCCTCCCCGATCCAGGAGGCCAGCAGCCCGCCGAAAAAGAGCAGAAATCCGCCGCCAACAGCCAGCAGGAGCCACAGGACAAAAAAGTTGGCGAGCATCGTTTTCCCTCCCTGTTTTTCATGGAGCGCCGCCCGCTGACGGGCGGGCGCAGGTCCTTTACCAGATGCCCAGCAGGTGCTGCATGCCCAGGCTGACGCAGGTGATGGCCGCCCAGCAGGTGAAGCCCAGCAGGATGGGCTTGCCTCCCGTCTTCACCAGCTTGACCACGTCGGTGTTGATGCCGATGGCCGCCATGGCCATGACGATAAAGAACTTGCTCAGGGTCTTGAGCAGGGAGAAAAGCTCATTGGCCCCCGCCAGGGCGGGACCGGAGAGCACGGCGGTGACCACCGTAGTGATGACGGAGGCCAGCACAAAGTACAGGATAAACATGGGGAACACCGACTTGGCGGACACCTTCACGCCGCTCTTCCCGCCGGCCTTCTCCGCCTGGCGCACCCGGAAGAGGGCCAGCGCCAGGGTGATGGGGATGATGGCCAGGGTGCGGGTCAGCTTGACGATGGTGGCATACTCCAGCACCGCGCCGCCGGTGTTGTGCAGGGTGTCCCAGGTGGAGGCGGCCGCCGTGACGGAGGAGGTGTCGTTCACCGCAGTGCCGGCGAACAGGCCGAAGCCGGTGTCGCTCAGCCCGATGGCCCCGCCCAGGGTGGGGAAGATCAGGGCCGCCAGCACATTGAACAGGAAGATCACCGAGATGGACTGGGCGATCTCCTCATCGTCCGCCTCGATCACCGGGGCGGTGGCCGCGATGGCGGAGCCCCCGCAGATGGAGGAGCCCACGCCGATGAGGGTGGCGATCTTCCCGGGCATATGCAGGGCCCGGCTCATGAGGAAGGCCACGATGAGGGAGGTGGCGATGGTGGACAGGATGATGGGTAGGGAGGTGAGCCCCACCTCACCGATCTTCCGCAGGTTCAGGCCGAAGCCCAGCAGGATGACCGCGTACTGGAGCACCTTTTTGGAGGTGAAGGCCACCCCGTCCTTCACCTTGTCCTTGTTTTTCATCACCGCGCACAGCACCATGCCGAACAGGATGGCCAGCACCGCGCTGCCCACGATCTCCAGAGCCGGGGCCAGCTCCACCAAAAACCAGGCCAGCAGTGCCACCGCCAGGCACAGCAGCACTCCGGGTGCCCTTTTCTGCCAAATATTCATCTCTTTCTCTCCTAGATCTCTCTTTCTGTCTCCCGCGGCCGGCCGCCGGCCTCTCCGGAATTTCGGGCCGGTGCGCCTCTGCGGGACTGCTTATTGTACCACACCGGCCCGCCCCGCGCAATCCCCTCCGGGCCCGGCGGGACATTTTCTCCCGCTTCCCCGCGGGACGTGGCCTCTCATCCCCGGCGGATGCCCAGCCCCTCCAGGATGTGCTCCTCCCGCCGGCGCATCTGGGCCTTCATGGGGCCTTCGTCCATGTGGTCATAGCCCAGCAGATGGAGCACAGAATGGACCGCCAGATAGCTCAGCTCCCGCTCCACACTGTGGCCGTACTCCTCCGCCTGGGCGGCGGCCCGCTCCAGAGAGATGCACATATCCCCCAGGGGCACCAGCCCGGTGTCCGGGTCCTCGTGCTCTTCCCCCGGCTTCTCCCCCGGAGAGAGGTCGAACATGGGGAAGGAGAGCACGTCAGTGGGCCTGTCCACCCCCCGCATGTCCAGATTCACCTGATGGATGCCCTCGTCGTCGGTGAGGAGCACGTTGATCTCACAGGGCAGGTCCATCCCCTCCGCCTCCAGGGCGGCGGAGATGACCCGGCGGAGCAGGGGCTCCACAGTGTCCGGGGCCTCCACCTCCGCCTCCAGGATGATCCGGTGCTCCGGCCCCGCCGGAGGACATGTCCCCCGGTTGACCTCCCGCGCATCGGTCCGGCCCGCCAGATAGTCCAGGGAGACGCCGAAGAACTCCGCCGCCTTCACAAAGGTGAGAAAGCTGGGGGCGTTCCCATCCTTCTCCAGGCGCTGGTAATTCCGCCAGGCGATGGACAGGTGCTCTGCCGTCTGCGCCTGGGTCAGACCGCGCTCCTTCCGCAGGCGCCTCAGCCGTTCATTGAATATCATTTGTACCCGCCTCCATTGATGGATATCGTATCTCTTCCTCCCGCTGCATCGTTTCTCCCGGCGGGCGCGCGCACCCTGCGCGGGGGCTCTTCAGGGCGGGACCTCTTTGGGATGCCCGAGGTCAGGGCCGCTCCCGCCTGTCCTTTTTGGGACCGCGGCGCTCCTCGTCCTCCTCATAGGCCTTGATGATCCGCTGGACCAGCACGTGGCGGACCACGTCGCTCTCCGTCAGGCGGCAGATGGAGATGTCCTCCACCCCCTTGAGCACCCGCATAGCCTCCCGCAGGCCGGAGACCTTGTCCGCGGGCAGGTCGATCTGGGTGATGTCGCCGGTGATGACGATCTTGGAGCCGAAGCCCAGGCGGGTGAGGAACATCTTCATCTGTTCCCGGGAGGTGTTCTGGGCCTCGTCCAGGATGATGAAGCTGTCGTCCAGGGTGCGGCCCCGCATATAGGCCAGGGGGGCCACCTCGATGTTCCCCCGCTCCAGATACTTGTTGTAGGTCTCCGCGCCCAGCATGTCGAACAGGGCGTCGTACAGGGGCCGCAGATAGGGGTCCACCTTGGACTGGAGATCCCCAGGCAGGAAGCCCAGCCGCTCACCCGCCTCCACTGCGGGGCGGGTGAGGATGATGCGGTTGACCTCCTTGGCCCGGAAGGCGGCCACCGCCGCCGCCACCGCCAGATAGGTCTTGCCGGTGCCGGCGGGGCCGATGCCCAGGGTGACCACGTTCTTCTTGATGGCCTCCACATACTTCTTCTGTCCCAGGGTCTTGGCCTTGATGGGCCGCCCCTTGGCGGTGACGCACAGCACGTCCCCCGCCAGCTGGCTGATCTGGCTCTCGTTGCCGCTGCGGACCAGCTGGATGATATAGCGCACGTTCTGCTCGTTGATGGCCTCCCCCCGGGAGGAGAGGGACATGAGGGCCTCGATGGCCTTGACCGCGTACATCACGTTTTCCGCGTTCTCGCCGCTCACCTTCAGCATTGAGTCCCGGCTCACCACCGAGACCTCCATCTCGCCCTCAATGATACGGATGTTCTCGTCAAAGGAGCCGAACACGTTGATGGTCTCCTCCAGCCGCTCCAGGCTGATGCTCTGTTCTGTCATTTGCAGGAAATCTCCTTACTTGTTATGGTTGTTCCGGGGCGCTGTCTCCGGCGTCCGGTGCCGCGGGCACCTCCCGGCCGATCTCCTCCCGGCACTCGGCGGTGAGGGTGACCTCCAGCCAGCTGTCCGCCGCCCGGGCGGTGTAGTAGGTGGAGACCACCCGGCCCTCCTCCCCGATCTGCTCCTTCAGCTGCGCCAGCAGGCGCTCCTCCAGCAGAGTCTGGGCGGCGGTGCGGTCCACCTCCGTCTGGACGGGCTCATAGGCCCGGTACCGCTCCACCGTCCAGGACAGGGGGAGCGTGAGCCCGCCGGGCAGCCCGGCCTGGTACACTGTACTTATTTTATCATACCAGGGCCAGGAAATGCCAGCGTTTTGATAAAATTCCACGGGATATCCCAGGACCGTCAGGGTAAAGCGGCTTTTTTCCTCTCCTGTGTACGCCTTGACCTGGGCGGTGAGCGGGATGGACGCGGTGAGGGTGCGCCAGGTCCTGGCCTCCACCCGGCCCCGGGCGTGGGTCTGGTAGTAGCGCACCGGCTGGTCGCTGTACATGGGGGGCTCCATGCTCACCGTGCCGCTGATGAGGATCTCCCCCTCCGTCACTGTGTCCCCCTCCTTCACCGCCGCCTCCCCGTCCATGGTCTCCACCCGGGTCACGATGCCGTCCGCCTTTGACACCACGTGGTAGTGGCCCTCCTCCTTGGTCAGCTCGGGGGGCTGGACCGCCTCCCGCACCTGCACCTCCAGCCGGGTGCCGTGGAGGTTCAGGGACATCCAGGACAGCTCATCCAGGGACAGCAGGGCCTCCTCGGCGATCTGCCGCCGCTCCAGGGCCGGACCGTATGCCCCGGGCCGCACCCCCAGCCGCCGCAGCTCGCTGAGGATCACCCCAGTGGGGACGGTCTCGTTCCCTGTCACCTGGATGGTGAGCACGAAGCTGGACAGGATGCACACCGCTGCCAGGGACAGTGCGAACCCCGCCAGGAAGGCATACCGGGTGCGGAAGCGGGCCAAAAAGGCGGGCAGGCCCCGGCTCCCCTCCGTCTCCACAGTGCAGCCCACCCGCTCCGCCAGCTTCCACAGCTGCTTCCGGTCCTCCTGCCGCACCGTCATGGACAGGGTGTGCCCATCCCGCCACTCCAGGGCCCAGAAGGAGATCCCATTCTGGGCGCACACGTTCATCAGGCGCTCCGGGAAGGGCCCCCGGGCCACCACCCGCAGCTCCCCCCGCAGCCGGTTCACGATCCACTGCACGCGCGTTCCCTCCCCTCAGGCCAGCTGGATGCCGGCGATGCGGCCGGTGATGAGCAGCTCCAGCCCGGTCATGGCCCGCAGCTCCAGCCCCTGGCCGGTGATCTGGATGACGAAGGCCCCGCCGCTGACGTGGATCTCCTCCGTTCCGTAGGCCAGGATGCCCCGGTGGTTCTCGATCCGCAGCTCCCGGTCCCCTACCAGCTCCACCTTGGGCAGTCCGGCCAGGGCGTCCGCAGGCAGATCGAACAGCTCTGCCGTCTTTTCCAAAAGCCCCTCCCGGCGCGGTTTTTTCTCCATGGCGCATCACCTCTGCTTATGTGTATGAGGGAGGATGGGAAAAGTTGTACCCGATTTTTCCGCGCCGGCCCCGCCCCAGCAGGGCGGGCAGTCCCGGACAGGAACAGCCGCCGCCCGGAAACCGGGCGGCAGCTGTCCTCAGC